>JAIXUR010000238.1 GCA_027483425.1 Cyanobacteriota bacterium
CCATAAATCACGGCTTGGGCCCTGCCCTCTGCCCAGTGGGGGAACGCCCAGGGTGACTTTGAGGACAACTCTGGTCACAAAAATACCGAAGAATTTGGCTTCTTCCCATGGGTGCAAGCCCTGCGTCCCTAGCCGGGGGCATTTTCTTGACCAGACATCGCCTTGATTCGTCGCCCGAAGATATGAATATGAATTGATTGCCTCAGATGGGTCAAACCTTGGCATGATGGGAGGGATTTCATCGGCACCTGCCCCCCGCTCCTATGCTGACTTCGTTTTGGCAACAGCTCACCCTCTCTGGCTTGACGCCAGAGCAATGGCGCGCCGCCAGTCTCATCCACCGGCTGTTGGCTCCCCTGCGGCAATGGCGTCAGGGCAGTTGGCTACTGCGCTGGGGCGACTGGCTTGGACTGGCCATTGTGGTGGTGATCTTTGCCCTTGCGCCCTACGTGTCGACCACGCTGATTGGGGTACTGCTGCTGGCGGCCGCGGCCCTGTGGATATTGCTCACCGTCACCGACGAGGCGGGCATCGGCATGACCCCGCTGCATATCACGGTGGCGGTTTACTGGGGGACGATGGTGCTGGCCACGGCAGTGTCCCCCGTACGGGGCGCGGCGGTGAGCGGGCTAATTAAGCTGACCCTGAATATTCTGCTGTTTTTGTTGATGGCCCGGATAGCGCGACACCCTCGGGCTAGAACCCTGCTGATTTTAGGCTATCTGTTGACCACCCTACCGGTGGCGGTGTACGGGCTGCGGCAGTATTTCTTTGGCGCTACGGCCCTGGCCACCTGGGTGGATGCCAACTCGGCGGTGGCCGATGTCACCCGGGTCTACAGCTTTTTGGGCAACCCCAACCTCCTGGCTGGCTACCTGATACCGGGGGTGATGCTGAGCGCGGCGGCGGTATTTGCCTGGCCCCGTTGGGTGCCCAAGGGGTTGGCGCTACTGACCACCACCATTAATACGCTTTGCCTGATTTTGACCCTCAGCCGCGGTGGCTGGATCGGCTTTTTAATCGCCGGGTTTGTGCTGATGACCCTGCTGGTGCAGTATTGGAGCGTTTGGTTTTCGCCCTTTTGGAAGCGCTGGGCGCTGCCTGCCCTGCTGGGGGGGGCCGCTGCGGTCGTGGTGCTGGGGGTGATCTCGGTCGATTCGCTACGGGCGCGAGTACTGAGCATATTTGTGGGCCGGGCCGACAGCAGCAACAACTTTCGCATGAACGTGTGGGCCGCGGTGCTGGATATGATTCGGGCCCGCCCTATTCTGGGCATTGGCCCCGGCAACGAGGCCTTTAATGCGGTGTATCCGCTCTTTCAGCGGCCCCGCTACACAGCCCTCAGCGCCTACTCGGTATTTTTGGAGGTCATGGTGGAGGGAGGCATTGTCGGCCTGACAGCTTTTTTATGGGTGCTGGTGATGATCTTTTCCCAGGGCTGGACCCAGCTGCAGCGTCTGCGGACGACCCAAGAGAAACAGGGTTACTGGCTGATGGGGGCGATCGCATCGATCACCGGTATTTTGGGCCAGGGCATTGCCGATACGGTCATGTATCGGCCCCAAATCAGCACCCTCTGGTGGATGATGATCGCGATCGTCGCCAGCTACTACCCCGCCCTGGCCCTGGGGGGCAATCGTTACGCCGCGCCAAAAACCTTCGAGTAATCTCTGCGAGCTCGATTTGTTGGGTCGTTGGCATCGGGCAGGTCACCAACAAAAAATTCCCCAAGGCAACGATGGGGGCGAAACCTTTGGAGTAGGCTAATGCCCTCGAAATTCCTCGTTTTTACGGCCTCTTGGCGGCAAACTATACCTGGGACAACCCTCTGTAAACAACCTCTTATTCGGGGTCTTCGCAACCATCCCAAGTGGAGTGGGGCATAATCTTGATCTTGCCCTTGGGAGGCAGATCTTGTCCGGTCACCAGGGTGCCGCCATTGAGGGCAAGATGAGCTTTGAGGCGCTGCTTGGCCTCCGCCATCGATCTAACCCGCAGGTTAAGGATATAGAGGTAGGGAGACGGGGTGTCATCGAGGGCCGCAGCACTTTCCCAAATGCGCAGCCTAATGCCGTCAGCCACAGACATGATCTTATAGAAAACCAGATGATCGACAATTGGGGCACCGCGGTCGGTTTTGGTGAAAAGCGGAGTATACATGTCCCAAAATCAAAATCAAACGACTCAAGGTAGTGACCTTAGGCCAGAAGCACCTCCCTTGAGATTACCCAAGCCAGGGGACAGAAACCGGAAAATCGTGAATAAATTCCTTAGATTTATGTAGCCGTAGAGCCATCTTCATCAGAACCAGGACAAAACTTTACATATTGTCAAGGGTTCGTGGGGTGTTTAAGGATTAGGCAACATTGCCCGGCGCTCCATCTCCGATCGCAGTGCCTTGATGGTGTCTACCAGACCTGATTCAAACAGGTTGTAAAACATCGCCTTGAAGGGGCCGACATCGGCTTCGGCCCGCACCTGCTGGGACAATAGGCACACAGGCTCAGCTCCCGGAGTAAGGGTGGCCCGATCAATGCGCCAGTGGCCGTACATGTACTCTAGGTTGCCTTCTAGGAGGCGAAAACTAATCTGCTGCCCGTCTAGCTCCAAATTTTCGGTCAGTACCGTAGATTCCATCGTAGACAGAAGAATCCGCCGCCGGTCGACCTGTTCGACAATGGTGCGATCGCCGTCTGACTCCACCACGCGGCTTTTGACCACCGTCGGCAAAAATTTATAGAAGTTGCTGTAGTCCGTGAGCACGGCCCAGGCGATCGCATCGGAGACGGAGGTGGCCGCCATCACACCGTATTGCCCCTGGCCACCTTTCACCAAAACATTTCGCTTCGCCAAGGTCGCCCAGTCAGCCTGAGTTAACTTGGCCAGATAGGCCTCAGCCGGCTGAACCTGACGGGATAAACGCGACATAATACCAGGGAACCAGAGTTTCACTACTGTAGCGCTAACCCAGGGCAGCTACAGCTATCCTTTGTTGTTTCTACAGTTTGTGCCTGTCATCCCATGCCGAATTTTGATGCCGTTCTAGCGGCCTACCAAGCGTTACCCCCGCGGGTGCATAGCCTCATGCTGAGCACCGTCAATGGCGCGGGCCTTCCCCACGCCAGCTATGCTCCCTACGTCATGGATGATGACTACCAGATCTATATTTTTACCAGCGGGCTGTCAGCCCATACCGCTAACCTCCAGACCACGGGCCTAGCCAGCCTGCTGATCATTGAAGACGAGGCCGAGGCCCCCCAGGTGTTTGCCCGCCAGCGGATTACCTACGACTGCCGAGCGACCCTGCTGCCCCGCCGCACCCCCCAGTGGGATGCCATGGCCGATCGCTTTGAGCAGCGCTTCGGCGACATTATCGCCATGCTGCGATCGCTGGAGGATTTCCAAATTTTCTGCCTCAGTCCCCAGCAAGGACGATTTGTCATGGGGTTTGGGGCCGCCTACATGGTCGATCCCACCCAGCTCAATCAGCTCCTGGGGCCGCCCATTGGGCCCGAGAGTGGATCCGAGAATAGACCAGAATAGGCACCGACTCAGGCGTTCACCAGAATACCGATCCCCACCAGGGCAACCACGGCCCCAGCGATGGCTCGGGGGCTGACGCGATCGCCCATCACCGCAGCCAAGGGCAGCACAAACAGCGGACTCGTCGAGGCCAAGGCTTGGGCCACGCCCGTGGCGGCGTACTTCAGGGCCGTTTGCTGGAGGTAAATGGCCAGGTAGGTTCCCAACACAGCGGCCAGAGCCACTCCGGCTAACAATCGAGGCGATCGCAGTGGCCTGAGCTGACCGGCGATCGGCCCTTGATAGCGCAAAATGCCTAAAATCATCACAGCGCCGCCCATCAACCGCAGCAGCGTACTCCACAGCGGATCGACGGCGGTGTCGGCCAGTACCGCCCGCGACATCACCGCTCCAGTGGCCTGGCCCAGGGCCGCCAGTACCCCGAAAAGCACCCCTCGCGACTGGGCCTGCCCCATACCAGCCGCACCCGACACGCGTTCGGCGATCACCCAGACCACACCGGCTAGAGTTACGGCCATGCCCAGCCAAGACCCCAGGCTCAGGGTTTCTTTTAAAAATACTAGGGCCAACAACGCCGCCAAGGGCGGCGCCAAGGTTTCCAGCAGCAGGGCGCGGCGCGGGCCAAGGTCGTTGATAGCCGCAAAATAGGCGGTATCACCCAGGCCAATGCCAATCACACCGCTCAAGGCCAGCACCACCACGGCGGAGCGATCTAACCCCGCCGTACTCTGCCCCAACACCACCAGGGTCAACGCCAGCAGCACTAGGGCGATCGCCCCCTTAGCCAAGTTCAGCACCGGCGGCGACAACGATTTACCCAGACGCCCAAACATGACCGTGGCCACGGCCCACAGCAAAGCCGCCGCCAAAGCCGCTAGTTCACCCCGCATCGGTTGTTAGGAGATTTCTGGACAAGAAGGTACCCCGATGTAGGGGCGCAGAGCCCTGCGCCCTTGGGAGGAAGCAAAATTCTTCGGTATTTTTGTTGCCAGAATTGTCCTGAACTGGGTGACCCAAGGTTGGGTAAACAAAGGTGGAGTTCACAAGAGTGGGCTCACAGCAGGTGGGGGTGGCAAAGCTCACAAAAACTTTAAACATTCACTACTGTCACCATAGCAGGGCTCTAGCCCCTGTCTGCCATAGCCCCAGCGAGTGGCCCAGCGCCAGTCACTAGCCCGCCCCCATCCCCCGCCCCATCACCAGGCGGAATCTTCACACTTAATTTGCCAAGAAACTTCTGATCTGAGTCGGCGGTCTTGTAAAGAGAATCAAGACCAGGTAAACAATCCTAGGAACTAAGTTATGCGTGTCTGGGCTCTAGCCTCATGCAGCGGCCTACTGGCTCTAGCCGCCTGTAGTACCGAACAAGCCAGCTCTCCCACCCCACCCGCAGACCAGCCTGGGGATGATGCCGCTCAGGTGCAATCCCGAGGTGGTCTAGCGCCCGTGGGCTCTAGCTCGGTTGCTGAACCAGAAAGTGGATCCAAGCAGCTGTTGACCCAGGGGGCTCGTTCCCGCCTGCTGTCAACGCGAACGGCTCCCACCATTTCTTCACCGGAGGCAGCTGGACAGACGCTACCGCAGTCGGCCCAGCTGCGCGAACGGCTCCAGCGCCTACGGGCCCAGCAGGGCTCCCGGCTGACCGCCAGTACTCCCCTGGTCACGGTACCCCTTCCCACCTCAGTCGCCCAGAGTTCAGTGGCCCAGAGTTCAGTGGCCCAGAGTTCAGTAGCCCAGAGTTCAGTAGCCCAGAGTTCAGTGGCCCAGAATTTAGTGGCCCAGGGGTCAGTGAATCTGGGAACTTCACCCCGTCACCAGGCCCAGTCGCCCGCGGCGGCAGCCGGGGTCAGTCCCACAGCCACTCCGGGTTCTGTCTCCGCCGCCCAGAACGGCCAGGCCACTGCTCAGCCTGCCATCACCCAGGCTTCTGGGCCCAGTCCTAACCCCACGGCCTCAGCCCCTACCAATACGGCCACCGGCCTGGGTGACCCGACAGCGGCCAACATTGCTCGCAGCTACCCCATTAGCCCGGCCCGGCATCAGGGATAC
>JAIXUR010000167.1 GCA_027483425.1 Cyanobacteriota bacterium
GCATCGGTCGTCTGCGGCAGGACATCAGCGAGGCGGTGAGTCCAGAGGTGGCGGAGGCCAAGGCATACGTGCAGGGCCAGGCCGTGATGCATAGCGATGAAACCAGCTACCCCCAAGGCAACCGAGACGGAGGGAATCCCCAGCGCACCAAGGGCTGGCTATGGGTGCTGGTGACGCCATTGGTCAGTTTTTTTGAGGTCGTGCTGAGTCGGTCACAGGCGACCGCTAAAGCCCTGATTGGGGAGTCATTTCCCGGTATTGTCACCTCTGACCGCTACAGCGCCTACCGCTGGATTGAGGTGTGCCGACGGCAGGTGTGTTGGGCGCATTTGAAGCGAGACTTCACCGCCATGGCAGAACGCAGTGGGGTCTCTCGGGAGATTGGCGAGGCGCTATTGAAACGGCAGCGGCGATTATTTCGCTGGTGGCACCGAGTTCGGGATGGCACCTTGGCCCGCCCTGACTTTATGGCGTTAGTCACCCCGTTGCGGGCTGGCTTTAAGGCTGAACTCGAAGCGGCCACCGCCCTGCCCATCGCCCACGCGGAAAAGACGCCGTTGGCGAAAACTATCCGCACCTGCCAGCAACTCTTACAGGTGGAATCGGCCCTGTGGACGTTTGTGGAGATCCCAGGGGTGGAGCCGACCAACAATGCCGCAGAGCAGGCGTTACGTCCAGCGGTGATCTGGCGACGCACCAGTTTTGGCTCTCAGTCCACCGCAGGGAGTCAGTTTGTCTCGCGCATGCTGACGGTGGTCACCTCTTTGAAGGCTCAGCATCGAAATGTCTTGGATTTCCTCAGTCAAACCTGTGCCGCAACTCGGTTGGGCGTGCCGGGGCCATCCTTACTTCCTCAAGCTGTACAGGAGCAGGATGACTCACCATCGGCTCAACAGGAGCCCCTCTCCTTAGCTTAAAAGTTGGCTGAGGGACGGTTACGTTTGAAAAGCCCAAGAGCGCCTCAGGTTATCCCTAGGTCCTAGGCTAATATCCTCGAAGCTCAGCATTTTTGCGGCCTCTTGGCGACAAACCATACCTGGGACAACCCTTTTCAAACCACCTCTGAGCTGACCGTGCCAAGGCTCTGAATCTTAGCGCCGATTTGTTCTTAACTAAGGATTGGAAACGTTATGCCTAATGCCTGGCCGCAGCTGAGTCTTGATGATTGGCAAGACACCTATGCCACACTACACCTGTGGACTCAGATTGTGGGCAAAATTCGCCTCGTGCAAACGCCCTGGATTAACCACTCATGGCATGTGCCCTTGTATCTGACCGCACGGGGCCTGACCACGAGCACCATTCCCTACGATAACCAGATCTTTCAGATTGATTTCGACTTTTTTGACCACCAGCTGCGTATTGCCACCAGTGAAGGCCGTGGGCAAACGGTGGCCCTCCGGCCCCGGTCAGTGGCGAACTTTTACCAGGCCGTGATGACGGCTCTCGCGGAACTGGATATTGCCGTTCGCATCCATACCACCCCCAACGAAATTCCTGACGCGATTCCCTTTGAGCAAGATGAACTGCATGGAACCTATGATGCCGAGGCGGCCCAGCGGTTTTGGCGAGTGCTTTTGCAGTGCGATCGCGTCTTTCGTGAGTTTCGCTCTCACTTTCGTGGCAAGGTGAGCCCGGTGCATTTTTTCTGGGGCAGCTTTGATCTGGCGGTGACGCGGTTTTCAGGACGCCCCGCGCCTGAGCATAGGGGTGGCGTACCCAACCTGCCCGACGATGTCGCCAAAGAAGCCTACTGCCAAGAGGTCAGCAGCGCGGGATTTTGGCCTGGGGCGGGCCTGGGCTACCCGGCATTTTATTCCTACGCCTATCCCGTTCCTGGGGGCTTTCAAGAGGCCCTCGTTCAGCCTGATGCGGCCTTTTTCCATGTAGGGCTGGGGGAATTTGTCTTGCCCTACGAAGCCGTGCGTGGCGCAGATGACCCCGACCAGGCGTTACTCCGTTTTCTCCACAGCACCTACCAGGCTGCCGCCGATTTAGCGGATTGGGATACCGCAGCGCTGCAACAGACTTGGTTTAAATAGAGCTTCCCCATCGTTCCGATGCTCCGTGCTGGCGCGCCAGCGCCGGGACAATGAACCTCAACCCCCATCCCCCGCCAACACCGAAGCCAACCTCACCTGATCCCGCCCCTCGTGCTTAGCCTGGTAGAGCGCTTGATCCGCCTGCTTAATCAGCTCGGCGGGGCTGCTATAGATACCCGGTTCAGCGCTGGCCACGCCTAGACTCATGGTCACAATCTTAGCCACCGTTGACCCTTCGTGGGGAATGCGGCGGCGACGCACCATCAGGCGAATATCTTCGGCCAACGCTTCGGCCCCCTTCAGGTCGGTATTGGGCAACACGATGACAAACTCTTCGCCGCCGTAGCGGGCCACCAGGTCGCCCGGTCGCTTGGCCGCCCGGCTGAGGGTGCGGGCCACCAGCCGCAGGCAGTTGTCGCCCGCCTGGTGGCCGTAGCGATCGTTAAAGCCCTTAAAGCAGTCAATGTCGCCCATAATCAGCGACAGAACGCTTTTTTCTCGACTCATGCGCCGCCATTCTTGGTCGAGCTGCTGGTCAAACCGACGTCGGTTGGCCACCTGGGTCAACCCATCGAGGTAGGCTATCCGCTTGAGGCGCTGGTTAGCCAGGGTCAGATCCCGGTGCAGTTTGGCCTGCTGAATGGCGATACCCACCTGGATAGAGAGGCTTTGGAGCAGCCGGACATCGGCGGTGCGCCAGGCCCGGGGCGATCGGCATTGGTGGGCAATCAGCAGCCCCCACAGGGTTTGCTCCTGGAGCAGGGGCACCACAATTTCCGCTTGAATCTGAAAATATTCCAGAAACTCCAGTTGGTCAATAGACAACTGCTGGGTGTAGATATTCTCCACCGCCAACCCGCGCCCGGCACGGTAGTGGTCAAGAAACGTTTTGCTCACCGACCAGGGGTCACGGAGGGCCCAGCCCAGCATACTTCGATAGGCTGGGGAGCAGGACTCTTGGACAACTTCACCGGCCATGTCGGGGCCGCACTGAACAACAATCACCCGGTCGGCCTCGATAAACTCTCGTACCGAGATCACGGTTTGATCCAAAATGCTGTCTAGGTCGAGCAGGTGGCGAATGCGCTGGGCAATTTCGCCCACTAGACGCTCCCGCTGCGCCTGGTGCTTAATCTTGGCGGCGGCTCGCTTCTGGTCTGAAATATCGAGGGTGACACCGGCCAAGCGAGGGGAATGCTCACCGTCGTCAAACACATGGCCCTTGGCCGAGAGCCAGCGGAGCGGCCCGGTGGGGGGCTGCACCCGAAACTCGATGGCGTAGCGCCGTTTCAGCCGAATGGCATGGTGGAGCGCCTGGTGTACAGTGGCCTGGTCATCAGGATGGAGGCGGGTAAAGAGACTGTCGTAGCTGCCGTCAAACTCCCCTGGGGCAAGACCCAGCAGGCGTTCCTGAACGTCGGAGATGATGATCGTACCTTTGGCTAAATCCCAGTCCCAGGTGCCCATTTGGGCCCCCTCAAGGGCCAGGGCCAGTCGCTCTTGTTGTTGCTGAAACAGGGCCGCTGAGTAGTGGCAGGCGGTGAGCTCGGCCCAGTCTGAAGCTGGGGCTTCGGGTTTGGGCAACAGGGTGTAAAACCCCCGATCGGTCAGCAGACCTAGCCAGTGCTGGGCCTGGTCAACCACGGGAGCATAGGGCCGCTCTGGGCACAGGGGACTAAAGACCAGCGGCCAGTCGAGGGGAGCGTTGAGGGGTTGTAGGGCCTCTAGGGGAGTCATCCACAGCCCCGCTGGAGCTTGGCTAAAGTCAGCCTGGTAGGCCGCGGCATGGGCAACATTGTCGTAGCTAAAAATGCCGACCAGGGCATTGTCTCGATAGACCAGGGCGTAGTTTTTTGGGGTTTGGGCCATGGCCGCGACGACTCGCTGTAGACTGTCCATCGCCTCTACCCTCAAGGGCGATGGGTCTATGGTTGCTGTCGATGACGGGGCCAAGTCGTTCTCAATCACAGATGGGGCACCAGGGGGGTAGATATTAACCAGACGGGTGATTCCAACGGTCATGGGCAGCGGGGATATAGCGCCTGGAACGGGTGGGGAGACCCCGCCCACGCGTTTCGAGCCGTTGCAGCCCAGCCCAGCATCCTCCGGACTAGTCTTACGGAGGCCGCCGCTTCCACAGTCTCTAGCGTTCCCACCACCCAGGCGGGGGAGTCAACTATTGAGAAGGGCTTAACAACTGAGGGGACAAGAAGGCTGCGTAGCCTTACCCAAATTGAACTCTAGATTTTATGGATTTCCCCCCTTGGGAAAAATCCGTCAAAGTACGGAGAGCCTTTCCTCCCAAAACTATCCTGACTGAGAGGTTGTTTGAAAAGGGTTTCCCCAGGTATAGTTTGCCGCCAAGAGGCCGCAAAAACGCTGAGTTTTGATGACATCAGCC
>JAIXUR010000599.1 GCA_027483425.1 Cyanobacteriota bacterium
CAGGCGCTGAGTCGCCCAGACCAACCCCGCATGGGACTGGAGGGACGGAAGCCATGCGCGATCGCCCCGCTCCCCGCCGCCGGTAAATCCTGCCGTTATGTTGCTCAAATATCAGGACGAGTCGCTGTTAACGCTTGCCGCGTAAGTTCATTTGTACTATTATCATATTGGACAGTATGCCTAATTGGGTGTTCAAAGGTTGGAGAGGATCGGCCTTTGTGAGGCGAAGGTGAGTCACAGTGGTTCATGCCTCGGGGTATTTTTGATAGCCCGAGGGTCATGGCACCAGGAGGCATTCTTTCAATCATCCTCTAATGACGAAACCCAAACCGTAAAGGCTCAGATCCTTTGTTGGAAAACGCCGATATCGTGAAATTGAGAGGTACATAGGATGAAACCCAATCCCATTGTTTGGTGTGAAATTTACGTACAGGATATGGATCGGGCAAAAAGTTTTTACGAGACTGTGTTCCAAGTGACGCTCGAGAAGCTCGAAGGTCCTGGGGTAGACATGTGGGCTTTTCCGATGTCGATGGATAAGGCGGGTGCCTCTGGGGCGTTGGTCAAGATGGACGGAGTCAAGTCTGGTGGAAGTGGCACAATACCCTATTTCCATTGCGATGAGGTGGCTGTGGAATCAGAACGTGTCGTCGCCGCTGGTGGGCAAATCCAACAGCGCAAAATGTCCATCGATCCCTATGGATTCATGGCTTTGGTGCTCGATACAGAGGGGAATCTGATCGGACTCCACATGCCACCCAGCGAGATGGAGTGAACCCAATTCAGTGACCCAAAGTCAGTGACCTAACCTCATATGGCGCTGGCCAGATAGCTGACAAGGCAAAACCTAGGAGGTTATCTGGCTCGCCATCGCTACTCCATCGGAGTCTCTAGACTTCTTTCAGCGTGCTTTTGGATTATCTCAGCGCTTCCTGCACGAATCCGGCGACTATGGCGAGCTTGAAACTGGAGAAACAATTCTCGCGTTTGCGTCCCACGAGCTGGGAAACATGAATCTACCTTTGGGTTTTATTGCTGCTAGTGAATCGAGTCAGCCGCTTGGCTTTGAGGTAGCGTTTGTAACCCTTGATGTGGCTGAAGCCTATCAGAAAGCATTATCCGCAGGTGCCACTGACGTTAAAGCCCCTGAAGCCAAGCCTTGGGGGCAGATCGTTGCCTATGTTCGCTGTCCTGATGGTACACTGGTTGAAATTTGCTCCCCCGTAGGTGGTTGAAGTAGGGCAAACGGCAGGCTGTTTTACGCCGCTTATCTTCACCGTGACTCATTCCAGATTTTAATCCTAAACATCCCATGGAAAACCAGAGGATCGTAGCGCTACAAAATATCTTCAGGTCTAGACTCGATACGTTGAGTCATCTCTTAGATATAGGAGAGAGCCATTTTGCAGACGATCTCGAGTCTCTATTGCTGCGCCGCATAGCACCCGACATGTTGCCTTTTGGCACGCAAATAGCCTTTGTGTGCAATCAGCCCCGAAACTTTGCGTTGTGGTGCTTAGGACAATCGGCAAACAACTTGGACCCCCATGTAGCCTCTCTGGCTGAGGCGCGTGGTCATATCTCATCTACTCAGGAGTTGTTGGCCAGTATTACTGTTGCTGATTCTAAGCTGTCAGAACTCAATCGGATCGATTTTGGACAAGGGCTGTACGCAGAACTGTCTGGACTTTCCTATGTAGATGATTTTTTGATGCCAAACTTTTATTTCCATATCACAACGGCATACAACATCCTGCGGATGGCAGGAGCACCCGTAGGTAAGCGAGACTTTATGATGCATTTGGTACCTTCTATCCAGCATCAAAGCAATGCATGACAACGCCCATGCACTCGATCGCTGAGAAGTGATCGCCGAAAGGTGATAGACAACGTTAGGCCGCTGCGATCGCAGCCATGCCCAAGGGAGCAGGTCGTTAGCGACCTGGCCCTTCATTGTTGGTTTTGCCGCCGGTTTTGCTCCACTCGGCCCAATCCGTCGGGGTATTCAAATTCGCTAGCACCCCATCGTCCGTAACCGCAATAGCCTCCACCGATCGCTGATTGAGCCAGGGCTGAAACGACCTCCCCCCTCCCGCCACATACCGCCGCAAATCCTCTAGGGCCGTCACCCGGTAAAACCCGCACAGCGGTTCCCAGCGGCCCTGGCGCTGGGGCAGATAGGCCAGGGTGTTGGGGTCAACGGTGGCGAGATCGTTTCGCCAGGCCTGGAGCGTCGCTGCCGACAGGTTTGGCAGGTCGCAGGCTAAGACTAGCACCCAGTCAGGCCCAGGCTGGGTGTGCAGACCATCTAGCGATCGCACCAACGCCACCAGCGGTCCTTGAAAGCGGCCCGACTGGCCTGCCAGAGTCTCTTCTTCCACAAACCTCACTAAACTCGGCACCAGAGATCGGTAGCGATCGGGCCAGGGCGTCACCACATACACCCGATCGACGCAGGCCGCCGCCACTCGGCAGGTGCGCTGAAGCAGCGTTTCTGACCCCAGGGAGATCAGCGCTTTATCCTGACCCATGCGAGAGCTGCGCCCTCCGGCCAGTATCACAGCGGCCAGGAATGTCATCGCTCAACCTTGGCGTCAATCATCAATTTCGACCCGCTTGGTGCGGGCGGTCTGCCCCGACCTAATGCGCACCTGGGCCTTGGCCACCCCAAACTCCTGGGCCATCAGGGCGATCAGTTCTGCATTGGCCTTGCCATCCTGGGGTGGTGCCTTGAGGTGTAGCAGCCAGCTGCCATCCCCTAGGCGGGTGGCTTTGGCTTGCTTAGCATTGGGCTTAACCCGCACCGTCAGCACCGTCATACTTTGCTCGGAGCCGCAGCCCCCTGAGCCACCTTGCGCAGCCGGGCGACATCGGCCCAGGCCAGCCCCTTAAAGAAGTAGATCAGGCCGGTCAGTAGGGCCAGCACCATGTAAAAAATGCGAATGCCCCACCCCGCCCCATCAAAAATCATCGAAAACACGCCGGGCTCAATGCCGCTAAAGCGGGTCAACTCTGAGCGAAACCACTTTTGATCCTCGGCCATGCGCTCTAGCTCAGCTACGGTGGCGGGCAAAATGGGCATCCGGGTGGTGATCGTGTAGTAGCCCCAAAACCCTTCGCGGCTCCCCTGCTGCACTAGGGCCTGATTAGCAAGGGAGGTAATTTGCTCACGGGTCAGATCTGACTCGGCGGTCAACTGGCTGAGCCACAGTTGGTGCCGCAGCCAGTAGCTGCTAAAAAAGACCAAGGGCAACGCCACCAGCAGGGCAATAGACTTCAAGGCCACCGGCGTTTTGGCTGATAGATGGTGGGTGGCACTCCCCAGCCCAAAGCCCAAAAACGCAAACAAGACAACTACGCTGAGTTCCACCAGTTCAAGGCTCTTGATCCAACCGCCCAAAATAGGAATGGGGTGCAAAAACACCTCAGCGGCCCAGGTAATCAACAGCCGTACCCCAATCACCGCAGCGGTTATGGCGAGAACCGTCAGCAAATACTTAACAACATTGGCTGAGGGGTGGGGCGTGGGCATGGCTGGGGCTAGCAAAAACGGTAGGAGCAACGATTGCCCCATGATAATCAGGATGGGGGAAGGATCGGCGTTTAGTCTAAAAAAGTCACCTTTCCCGGTCTACCTGATTCTGGTCTGCCTGACCCTAGCCTAACTGGGGAGTCCTCAAGGTGCCAATTTGGTCAGGGGCAAAGGCTCCCCTTTCCGTCACAATTGCTGTAATCAGATGGGCCGGGGTGAGGTCGGAGGCAGGATTATAAAACTCAGCGCCGTTGGGCGACGTCGCCTGCTCACCGATCTGGTAAATTTCTTCGGCGGGGCGCTCTGCGATCGCAATACTCTCCCCCTTAGCCACGGCAAAATCAATCGTTGACACCGGGGCCGCCACCACAAAGGGAATGTTGTGGGCCTGGGCCACCAATGCCAGGTTGTAGGTGCCAATTTTACTGAGAACGTCGCCGTTGGCGGCGATCCGATCGGCCCCGGCCAGCACCCCGTGGATCAACCCTTTTTGCATGCAGTGGGCGGCCATGCTGTCGGTCACCACCGTCACCGGAATGCCCTCCTGCACGCATTCCCAGGCGGTCAGCCGCGACCCCTGCAGGGTGGGGCGAGTTTCGGCGGCATAGATGCGCCCTAGACGCCCCTCTCGCCACAGCGATCGCATGATGCCCAGGGAGGTACCGTAGCCGGAGGTCGCTAGGGCGCCATGGTTGCAGTGGGTGAGCAGGGTGAGCTGGGCCGGGCTGTCGGGCAAAACCATGAGGCCGTGGTCGCCAATGGCATGGCAGAGGCTAAAGTCTTCGGCCTGCATCGCCTGGGCCTGAGCTAAGAGCTGTCCCTTGACATCTTCTATGGAGGCACTGGAATGATGAACCACCCCTAGCATGGTGTCCACCGCCCACTGCAAATGGGCCTTATCGGGCCGGGTCTGCTTAAACTGGTCGCCAATGGCCTCGATGCGTTCCCAAAAGGCCGTTGGGTCATCGGTGTGAATTTCTGTCGCCCCCAGGTACAGCCCGTAGGCCGCCGCCAACCCCAGGGCCGAGCCGCCCTGGACAATGCCCGAACGCAGCGATCGCACCACGTCATCACAGCGGCGAATCGCCACAATGCTATAGCGCTCCGGCAGCTGACGCTGGTCAATCAGCACCAGGTGGTCGTCTTGCCAGAGCACGGGGAAAACCTGGGTATCGCTGGAGGCAATCATGGTGGTTGGGGAGAGATAGCGGGACGGTTTCTGATCCCATGGCGTTCAGACTATGACTTTAGTATGGGAGTTTCTTTGCCCCTGTCAATGCAGGGCACATACAAGGGGCAGGGCAGACACAAGGGGTAGGGCAGACACACAGGTCTGCCCCTACGCACCCTTCGAGGCCGGGCAGACACACGGCGCACCCTTCGAGGCAGGGCAGAGACACGGGTCTGCCCCTACGGCTCCGACGGCCCATTAAACCCTCGGGTACGCAAAATCTGCCGCCCCCGCTGGCGGGCCAGTTTTTGGAGGTCAATGCTGCGATCGGTTTCGTCGACAATTTCACCGGTCAGCACTTCCAGCACATCCTCCAGGGTGACCACCCC
>JAIXUR010000480.1 GCA_027483425.1 Cyanobacteriota bacterium
GCGGGGGTCGGTCAATTTGGCCAATCAGCTAGTGACCCTGCGGGGCCAGGTGGCCATGCAGTTGCTCGAAATTCCTTTGAATATGGCCAGCGAAGCCCTAGACTGGCAGGTGGCCGAGGAGCGGGTCACGGTGAACCAGCCCCTAACCCTCGTCCACCCCAAAACTAAAATCAAAGTCACCGCCCGCCAGGGCCTGCTGGATCTAGCCCAGCAGAACATTTTTCTGTCTCAACAGGTGGTAGCGGTGGGTGAACAAAACCAGGCCCGCATGACCAGCGATCGCCTGAACGGGAACGTGACCACCCAAACTCTGGTGGCCGAAGGGCAGGTCAACTACCGCCAGAACAACCCCAGCCTGAATGTTAACGGCCCCCGCGCCGTGGGCCGCCTCGATAACCAAACCATCGTGGTCGACGGGGGCCGGGTGGTGACCGAAATTGTGCCCAACTAGAGCGATCGCCCAGGATATCAATCAGACTGGGAAATGGGGGCCGGTGGGCGATCGCCCTTAACCGTTGCCGCCGCCCGGTACTGGATCACCGCCTGGCGAAACCCCAGCACCACCAAAATATTCGACAGCGTCAAAAACGCCTCAGCGCTCCCGTGGAGCCAATCCACATTGGCCAACTCCTCCCGCAGGCCCACCTTGGCGTAAATCCCTGCGGGAATGGTGATCGCCACAAAGACCAGCAGCGCATAGAAGCCAATCAGCGCCAGCCTCGGAGTCTCCTTGGTGCGCGTCATAAACCACAGAAACCCCAGGTAGGGGAAGAGAGACACGGCGAATAGCGTATTTTTGTCGAGCATGGGGGAGGGGGGAAAGTTCAAAATTCAAAGTTAAAAGTTCAAAATTCAAAATCTAAAATCACTCGCCTTCCGCTGAAACCCTGCTCTGTCGCCAAATCCACCAGGCGGCGAGGCACAATGTGCCGTTACCGACCACCGTCATCGCGGCCTGTAGGGTCACCAGCCAGGCTAGGTCGGGGGTGTTGTCAAACAGGTGCCAGGTGCAGGCGGCCATGGCGCTCACCAGGGATGGCATCATGGCGATCGCCAGCCATCGCCAGACCAGACGCTGGGTTACCGTGGCAAACTGCCAGATAAACCCCATCGCCGCCATCCACTCCAGCACGCTTGAGATGTGAATCATCCAGGTCGGCAGCGATAGGGCATGCATGGGGTTCAGGGGGTAACAACAGCCTCTATTGTAGAGAGGTCGGCGTGATGCGTATAGCCGTTCAACCAGCGGTTCAATTCTGGGCAGGTGAAAATGCGAGCGGTTCTGTGTGGCTACTACGGTTTGGGCAACGGCGGCGACGAAGCCCTCCTGGCCACCCTGCTGCAAATGCTGCCACCGGCGGTGACGCCGGTGGTGCTCTCGGGCAACCCCGCTGAAACCGCTGAGCGCTATGGGGTGGAGGCGGTGCCGCGCAAAGCGCCGGGAGCGATTATTCGGGCGCTGAGGGGCGCGGACGCCTTTATCTGGGGCGGGGGCAGCCTGCTGCAAGATGCCACCAGCCTGCAAAACCCCATCTATTACGCGGGCTTAATGATATTGGCCCAGGGGCTAGGGCTTAAGACCATGGCCTGGGGTCAGGGTATTGGCCCCCTCAGCCACCCCCTCAGCCAGGGCCTGGGCCGCTACGCCCTGGGCCATTGCGATGCGGTCAGCGTGCGCGATCATGGTTCGGCGGCTTGGCTGGCCCGCTGGCACGTGCCGGGTCTGCAGGCCCCCGACCCGGTGTGGGCCTTAGACGCCTCCCCCGTAGAGGGATTGTGGGATTTGCCGGCCCCTCGGGTGGCGGTGGCGCTCCGGCCTCACCCCTGGCTGACGGAGGCCCGCCTCGACCAGATCACCCAGGCCCTGGCGGCGTTTCAAGCGGCTACTCGCACCTGTTTACTGCTGGTACCGTTTCAGCCGGTCAAAGACTTGCCCCTGGCCGAGTACATTCAACCCCGGCTGCCCGGCCCTAGCCACATCTATACCCTCAGCGACCCCCGTCAGCTCAAGGGGCTGTTTCGCGGCGTAGAGATGACCCTTGGCATGCGCCTCCACGCCCTGATCATGGCGGCCGCCGAGGGGTGCCGCTGCTTTGGGCTCAGCTATGACCCTAAGGTCAGTCATCTCATGACGGACCTGGATCTGCCGGGCTTTGACCTCAGCCCCCAGGCAACGGACCACCGCTGGCCCGACACCCCAGAGGCGATCACAAAAGCCTGGTTAGAGGTCTACGCCAACGGCGATCCGCTTTCCCCCGAGCAGATTAAGTCGCGCATTGACCGCGCCGGGATGCACCAGGATCTGCTGCAGGAGGTGCTGAATGGGCCCAGGCGTTAGCCCAGGGCGGCCTCAATGGCAGCCTTTAGATCCGGATCATTGGGGGCGGTTTTGGGCTCAAAGCGGGTGATCGTTTCGCCGTCGCGGCCAACCAGAAACTTGCCAAAGTTCCAGCCGATGTCGGGCCCGGTACCCACCAAAAACTGGTACAGAGGGCTCCGGGCCGCCCCGTTGACATCCTGCTTTTCGAGCAGGGTAAAGTCGACGTCGTACTTGGTTTTGGTGAAGTCTTTGATCTCGTCGGGGGTGCCGGGTTCTTGCTGGCCAAACTGGTTGCAGGGGACGCCCACAATCACCAGGCCGCGATCGCCGTAGGTCTTGTCGAGCTCTACCAGCTCACTGTACTGGGGGGTAAGGCCGCACTTGCTAGCCACATTCACGAAAAGAACGACCTTGTCAGCCAGGGCCTCGGGCGCCAGGGGAGCGCCATCTAAGGTAGCCAAATTTGTAGGAAGAGCCATGGGAGATAACTGTCTGCACAACGTTATCCATTATCGGTCATTGCCTACCGATCGCTGTGTAGTCTGGGGGCGTTTTAGGGGGTGGCCGCCCAAAACGCCCTCTAGGTATGGCTTTGGCCCTGGCCCTGCTCGGCCTGCCACACCGCCTCCAGGGTAAACGGTAGGGCAGCGGTCTCCACCGAAATCGAGTTAATGCCCCAGGCCACCAGGTCAGCAATCAACTCCGGGTGACGGACGGGAGCCTGCCCACAGATCGAACAGAGCAGACCACAGCGACGGGCCTCTTGGATCAGATGGGCAATGGCCAGACGAACCACCGGGTGGCGTTCATCGTAGGCGGAGGCCATGATCGGCTGGTCGCGGTCTACGGCGAGCAGGAGCTGGGTGAGATCGTTGGAGCCAATGGCAATGCCCTGCACCCCAGCGCGGGCGTAGGCGGGCAGTAAAAACAGCACCGAAGGCACCTCCGCCATGATCCAAAGCGCAAAGCCGTCATAGTCGGTGAGGCCCGCCTGCTCGATCGGGCGGCGGCAGGCAATCACCTCTTCTACGGTGCGCACAAAGGGCAAGATCAGTTGCAGGTTGGTGTAGCCGGCCCGCTGGAGGGTGGCCAGGGCGGCTAGCTCGACCTTGAAGAGGCGATCGTCGATGTCGTAGCTGAGGGTACCCCGCAGCCCCAGCATGGGGTTGGGCTCAGCCGCTGGGCTGCCCGCTAGGGCCTGCCACTCGTGGGATCGCAGATCTAAGCTGCGATAGCGCAGGGGTTTTGGCCCCAGGGCCTGCAAAATGGGCTCCAGCTGCTGCACGATCCGCCCCTTCAGTTCAGCCTCCTGGCCCCGGTTGACCCAGTCCCAGGGATGGCGACCCTCCAAAATTTCTAGCATCAGCCATTCTGAACGCAGTAGCCCAACGCCAGCGATGGGCTCTAGGCCCAGGGTATCTAGCCGCTGGGTTTGGCTCAGGTTAACCATCACCCGGGTGTTGAGCTGGTGGTAGCGGGCAGCCTGCTGAGCCGAAATCGAAGCCTGGACATCGCCAGGAGCCGTGGGTTTAAGCTGCGCCAAGGTGGCCTGAAACTGGCCATGGGTAACGGCATCCTCGCTCAGGCCGTAAACCACGCCGCGATCGCCGTCGAGCCAGAGCACCATGCCGTCCTCTAGCAATTGGGTGGCCTGGGGGGCTCCCACCACCGCTGGAATACCCACCTCCCGCGCCAAAATGGCCGCATGGCAGGTGGCACCGCCCCGCTCGGTGATAATGCCCGTCACCGCCTGGAGCTGAAAAAACATATCGGGCTGGAGGTCGGGCAGCACCACAATGCAGTGGGGGGGCAAGGGATGGGGCAGGTCCTGGGGGCGTTTGGCCACCACGGCCACCCCCTGAATCCGGCCCCCGGAGGCCCCAATGCCTTGCACGACGATGCTGGCGGAGGGCAACAGGGCGGGCTGAGGGCGGGCCCGAGGCGGCGGACTGGGCGCTGGCGCGACCGCCATCGGATCGGGCCACGGGGCCGCTTGGGTAATCACAAAGGTGGGCTGAGCGGGGTCAGCGCTCGGGTACAGTAACCACTCCAGGCGCACCCCTGGGCTGTTTAAGACCGCCTGGGCCGAGTCGCCCAGCTGCACCAGACGGGCCAGCTGGGCGCTGTCTAGGGGATGGTCAAGCTCTGGGCGATCGCGCCCGACCCGCTGAATCGGCTCAGCCATCACCGCTGGCGGTGGGGAAGATTGAACCGCTGCCAGCGGGGGAGACTGCACCGCTGGCCTGAGCTGGTAAAGGTGTTCTTGAAACCCCGCCGTCCAGATCGCGTCAGCGACACCGCCCTGGCCCACCCGGCACCCGGCGGGGATGGCTTCTCCCCGAGTTAAGGCCAACCCTAGCCCGGCGATGGCGGCGATGGTGGTCTGCCCCTCGAACCGGGTCAAGGTACCTGAAACCAGCGCCGGATACACTGGCATAATCAGCGTCGCCAGGCTCAACTCCTGGAGCCGTTGGCAATGGAGCATCCACACCACTAGACAGCGGGCGGTGAGGGCCTGGCTCCAAAACTGCGGTAGGGCCTGGGGCAGCGTGGCCAAATCGGCTTCAACCTGGGCGGGCAGAAGGCCATCTCCCCGAGTTCCCCCAAGATCGCTCTGGCCCCGTTCCCCTAACCCCTCCCTGGATCCATCCACCCAGAGCGAGGCGCGCAGCATCCAGGCGGTGGGAGTAACCCCCCAGTCCAACGGCCCAGGGGGCCAATCAGCGGCGGTCGGCGCGATCGCCGGCATGTCTCGCAGCGCCTGCTGCCATTGCTGGCTCCTGCGCCGCAACGCCTCGAAACCACCCTGGTTAAGGGGAGCTAGGCGGTCTTGCTCTGGCTGAGGCCAAGACATTTTCCCCAGGCCGTGGTGCCAGGCATCGGCGGTCAGCACCCAGCCCTGGGCGACGGGCAGCCCGCCCTGTTTGAGCAAGCTCAGGTAGTACGCCTTAGGGCCAACGGTAGGCAGATCCGCTAAATCCAGGTCATCCAGTAGTCGAAGCCAGGTCATGTCATGGGGAAGGGCTAGCCCTCAAGAAACCCCAGCTAAGGGGAGTTGGCCAAATGAGTGGATGAATTAGCGTATAAATACTGAGTTGTGGATATCGAGTTGTGGTGCTGGCGTCTACGCGTTTGACTCGGCCTGTCAAAGCATCCGTAGCCCTAGGAGCAGCCAACCATGGCCAGTAACCGATGGAATCTTAATTGAATCTTATATTGATAGATTCTACGCGATGGCCACCCCCCTTCACCTCGCGCCCCAAACTAAAGCTCTAGGTTCCTTAGTTTTACCCACGCCTCGGCTCCCTGCCCCGTTTCACAATAGACCTAGAACATTGCTAAGCATGATCCATGGGTAGATTGTCATCGGCCCGAGCCTGGCTGGGGCAGGGCCAGCGCCAGGTACTGGGCCTGGTTTTAGCGGATCATTGCGCTCTATGCCAGCGATCCACAGCGCTACCCCTCTGCCCCAGCTGTAGCCGCCAGGTGCGTCAGTGCCAACATCCCACCCCCTGGGATGCGACCCAGTCAGCGCTACCTGTGGTGAGCTGGGGTTGCTACGAGGGCAGCCTGCGCCAGGCGATCGGTCGGCTGAAGTACGATGGCCAGACCGACATTGCCCGCTTTTTGGGGACTGAGCTGGGGCAGCTTTGGCTTGAGCAGAGCCGCGATCGCGCCGCATCTCCCCGCCCAGTCGCGATCGTGCCGATTCCGCTGCACGCCGCCAAGCTCCAGCAGCGAGGCTTTAATCAGGCTGACCTGCTGGCCCAGTGGTTTTGCCGCTGGACCCAGCTCCCCCTCCATAGCCATGGCCTGATCCGGGTACAGGCGACCCAGGCCCAGCACAGCCTCAGCCCCGCCGCCCGCCAGCGCAACCTAGCCCAGGCCTTTGCGGTTGCCCCGGCCCAGCTCACGACCCTACGGCGATCGACGGTGTGGCTACTCGACGATATCTTTACCACCGGGGCGACGGCGCAGTCAGCGGCCCAAACCCTTCGCCGCAGCGGCATTTCCGTCGGGGGTATTTGCGTCGCAGCGCGGGCAATGGCATGGGGTCAGGCCGAGCCAGCCACGGGGAGCGGGGAGCGGTGAACGGTGAACGGGGAGCGGTGAACGGGGAGCGGTGAACGGTGAACGGCAGACCGCAGACCGCAAACCGCAAACCGCAGACCGCAAACCGCAAACCAGCGACGCCCAGGGCGACAGGGACGGTAAGAGAGCGTAGGTTATTTTTCTCTCGTTGAGGAGTGTTAACAATTTCTCATCTCTGTTGCATTCCTGGGCAGGTGCCTTAGGATAAATCTAAAGAAATTATTAATATCTGCCCATGAATCCCCAAATCCTTCGGCACCTGTGGTCTTTGGTAGAGCGGTCCCAGGGCAGTCACCTCCTCGCCCTCGATGACAACGGCCTGGTATGTTGGCTGTTAGATCAATTCACCGGGCAGCAGCCCATTAACCAAGCTGAGGCCGATCAGCTCAACCACTACATTCGGGCCAAAATCCCCCTCATTCGAGATCTAACCCAGGAGCGCTAGGCCGCCTTTAAGCCTATCTAGGGCCAAACAGCCCCTTAGAAAAGAAGTCTGGATTGGGTAGCTTTGCCTAGGTTTTGGGTACCCTCCAACAAATTGTTATCTACGATACAAAATGAAAACTCAAACCATTGGAGTGTTAACCCAGAGGAACACTCTATGTAAAGTTGGGTGTGAATTTGATAATTTTTTGTGAGTGAGGATTGATTCATGCGTAAGTGGGGTTTACTCGCAGCCGCCCTGGGGCTGACGTTAACGGCTTGTGGCGGTGCAACGACCACCACGGCTCCAGCCGGTGATGGTGACGCGGCCGCTCCTGCTGCCAGCAAGAGCCGTCTCGATCTGGTCAAGGAAAGAGGCAAGCTCGTTTGTGGGGTAGACGGTGGCATTCCGGGCTTTAGCTTTGTCGATGAGAGCGGCACCTACTCTGGCCTTGATGTTGACGTGTGCAGGGCCGTAGCCGCCGCTGTTTTGGGCGATGATAAGGCTGTCGAGTACCGTCGCCTTGACTCGACCGAGCGATTTACGGCTCTGGCTGGGGGCGAGGTAGATATGCTCTCCCGCAACACCACCTGGACAATCAGCCGTGACACCAGCGTGGGCCTAGAGTTTGCCCCCACCACCTTCTACGATGGCCAGGGCATGATGGTGCGCACCGACAGCGGCATCAAAGAGCTCAAGGATTTTGCTGGCAAGGCAATCTGTGTTGAAACCGGTACCACCACCGAGCTCAACCTGACCGACCAAATGAGCAAGCTCGGGGTTGACTTTGAGCCCGTGGTCTTTCAGGACGCCGATGCCGCCTACGCCGCCTATGACGAAGGTCGTTGCGAAGGCATGACCTCCGACAAATCTCAGCTCGTGGCCCGCCGCAGCACCCTGCCCAACCCCGCTGATCACACCCTGCTCGCCGTCACCATGTCCAAAGAGCCGCTGGGCCCTGTGACCGTGAATAACGATTCGGCCTGGTTCGACGTAGTGAAGTGGACGGTCTTCGGCCTTATGCAAGCCGAGGAATTTGGCATTACCTCCGAGAATATCGGCACCTTTGCGGCGACCGAAGATCCCAACATCAAGCGTTTCTTGGGCGGCGAGGGCACCCTCGGCACTGACATGGGTCTACCCAATGACTTCATGGTGAAGGTGATTACCCAGGTCGGTAGCTACGGCGAAATCTTCGATCGCAACGTTGGGGCTGGCTCTCAGTTCAAGCTAGAGCGTGAACAAAACGCCCTGTGGACCGAAGGTGGCCTGATGTACTCTCCTCCTTTCCGCTAAATCGGACGGGGGATAGGTGATCGACTCCTGGGCTTAACGCCCTAGGAGCCGATCAGTGGTTACTGGCTCTAAGGCGCGGCATGCCGCGCCTTTTTCGCAGCATCCTGTCCACGGGTGGCCCTGTCTATAAATGCTTGTAACAAATTGAACTTTTCGTGACAGACCTCCTAGATTATTTTGCTTAGAGTATTTGAGCTAAAACCCATCCAGAGTCTTGATGGGTCAGGCCCGGTAGACTCCGGTAGACTCAGTTCAGCGTCCTGGGTCAGGATGTTTGATTAGATTAAACCCTCTTACAGCTCAGCAACCAGCGTGGCGTAGGTAATAGCAATGGCGACTGAACAGAGCAGCGAGCAGTTTAACCTGAAGGCAATGCTCCGAGACGAGCGCTTTTGGAAGATTGCCTTTCAGGTGATTACCCTGGCTGTGGTTTTGATTTTGTTGGCCTTTTTGGTGGGCAACCTCAATCGCAACCTAGCCCAGCAGGGGCGAGCCTTTGGGTTTGGCTTTTTGGTCAATCCGGCGGGCTTTAGCATTGGCGAAAGCTTGATTGAGTATCGACCCAACGACCCCTACTGGCGGGCGCTGGTGGTGGGTTTGAGTAATACCCTGAGCCTGGTGGCGGCGGGTATTGTGCTGACGACCCTGCTGGGTACGGCAACTGGCATTGCTAGCTTTTCTAAAAACTGGCTGGTGCAAAAGCTCAGCCGCCTTTACGTGGGGCTAGTACAAAACATTCCGCTGCTGCTGCAGCTCTTTTTTTGGTATTTCCCCATCTATGGCGCGTTACCCCAGCCCGAGAACCCGATTGACGTGCTGGGGCTGGCCTTCCTGAACAATCGAGGGGTCTATATTCCCTGGGCCAGTAGTGCGGTGCTGGCGCTGCTGGGCATGGGGGCTACCCTGGGGGCGGCGATCGCCGCTCTGTACCTGTGGGGGCAGCGCACCAAAGTTCGCATTGAGACCGGCAGCGGTGGCCGTCCCCAGACCATTGCCCTGGCGGTGCTGGGCCTGGTGTGGTTGGCCATTGTGACCCTGGGGTTAAACTGGACTGTCCCCCAAGCTGTCGAGGGGGGTGGCGTGACGGGGGGGCTACGGCTGACGCGGGAGTATGTGGCTTCGCTCACGGCCCTGGTGTTTTATACGTCTGCCTTTGTGGCTGAAATCGTGCGGGCGGGCATTCAGTCAGTTTCCAAGGGGCAGTGGGAAGCAGCCCGTTCCCTGGGGCTGCATGCTGGCATTGTCATGCGGCTGGTGGTGTTTCCCCAGGCTCTGCGGGTGATTATTCCCCCCATGAACAGTCAGTACATGAACCTGACTAAAAACTCCAGTCTGGCCTTTGCGATCGCCTTTCCCGAGATGTATTCGATCGCCACCACCACCTACAACCAAACCGGTCGCCCGGTGGAAGTATTTGTGGTGATGATGGCCACCTACCTCATGCTTTGTCTAC
>JAIXUR010000431.1 GCA_027483425.1 Cyanobacteriota bacterium
ATCGCTGAGGTTGGCCCCCCGCAGGTCAACGCCCCGCAGGTCTACCCCCTGTAGGTTGACCCCCATTAAATTGCAGCCGCTCAAAAAAGCGCCCGCCAAGCTAACTCCTTCCAGGCGCGCCCCCATGAGGTTGGCCCCGCGCAGGTTGGCCCCGCGCAGGTCGGCCCCGGTCAGGTCGCACTGCATCAGGTTAGCGCCCCACAGGTTGGCCCGCAGGTCAGTACCCACCAGGCTGGCCCCCATGAGATTGGCCCCTTCTAGGTGGGCCTTGATCAGCGAGACGCGGCTTAGGTTAGCCCCCACCAGGTTAGCCCCAGCCAGGTCAACACCCGCCAGATCAAGGCCGGAGAGATCTTCGTCTTCCAGGTCGGCACCGGGCAGGTGACGCAGTTTGCCCGATCGCAAGGCAGTGATGTCAGCAGAGTCAGTAGACACAGGCAAGGTTAGGGGGCAGCTAGTGGGGCAACAGGTGAGAATCGGATGGGAATACAGCCAGGTAGTCGTCTAGATCGGGATTGAGTAACCCCGCTCCCAAGGTAATTTTAGTGGGGATTGTGGGTAGGCTCATGCCCTGCTGGAGACCCATCACCATCAGGCCAAGCATTTCGACCAGTTTAGGATCCCACCGCTGGCCAGCTTCACCCTGGCAGAGCGTCAGGGCTGCGCCCAGGGCCGCCAGATGATCCGTGGCACCGCCGTGGCGGGCCTCGGCCACCCGCCGCTGAAATTCGGCCACCAGAGCCAGCAGGCGCGATTCTAGGGGCACCGCATCGCCCGCCAGCCCAGCGGGATAGCCACTGCCATCCCAGTGTTCGCCCTGGTGGGCAACAATGGCGGCCACCGCCCGCAGGCGAGGCATCAGCCGCAGGGCCTGGACTTCTGGCACCAGGGGACAGCTTGGCCCAGCGTCAGTCAGGGTCGGCAAATCAGGGGCAGGAGCGATGCGGTGGAGCATACCCGCCAGGTTCAACCGCTGAATCTGCCAAGCGGGTAGATCCAGCAGTTGGCCCATCATTTCCAGCAGAGCCACCACTTCGCTGGCGGCCATGGGGTTGACCGGGTCGCTAAAGTCAACCAGCTGGGCCATGCGCAAAAACGCCTGGAGCTCATTGGAAAACAGATTGTGGTCGAGATCGTCGGCCAGGTTAAAGGCGAGGTTGCCCTTCAGGTCGTTGCGGCTGGTTTGTAGGTAATGCACCACCTGGGTGACGGTGTGGCTCACGGTGGCCGACTCACCATTGTGCAGGGTAGGATTTTGCTGGCGCAGGGTAGCTAGGTGGTTGGCCAGCTGGGTCTGGAGTGCGGGGTTGTAGTGGCCGATATGGGCGATCGCCAGTTCCATCGCTTGACTCACGAGGGCCGAGTCAAAGGTCCACAGTCCATAGAACTTGCGCTCGAGGTCATGCTCGGGCACCCCGGCTTTACCATAGTCAGTCTCCGATAGCTCCTGGCACAGCACCATCGCCGTGTAGTCGGGGGAAAAAATAATCAGGTGCCATTCTTCAGCCACCGGGTCGTCTTGGGCTAGGCTGACCAGCGCCACGTTATCGCACTGGCTCGTGGGGTGATCGTGAAAGCCGGCCTCGGCGGCGGCCATGATCACAATCTGCTGGGCTTTAGTGGCGATCGCACCGTAGCGATCGGCCTCTTCCAGGTACCACTTACCCCGCTGAAAGGCCGAGATCACCAGCGGAGCAGAGCCAGAGGTCAAAATACAATCTTCCAAAGCGTGGCAGAGGGCGACCAGGGTGTTTTTGTAGTACACGCCATAGTTGAGGGGCGTAGTGCCTGACCCAGTACGACCATCCATCAACTGCTTTAATATCGACCCCTCCAGCATTGCAATCCTCTATAGTATCGATGGCCCAAACCCCGGTAATCAGGATGATAACGCAGCCAGAGGGCGGTGGTCAGCCTCGATGGGGGCGCTCAGAGCCTCGGCCAAGGGCGCACGACCCAGACGCTCTTCGAGAATATCCATTACTTCGCGGCCAAAGTCATCGGGGTTGCGCTGCCAGGCCTCCAGGCAGACCTCCCCAAAGAATGATCCCAGGGGTTCCGGGTTCCACAGCAGCTTTTTCGACACCCAGGGCAGGTGAATATCCAACGGGTTGTAGTCGCGCTTGAGCATGTTTTGCTCAAAGGCGTACTCCTCTAGGTGGGTGTGGGGCTGTAGGCCAATGAAGAAAATCGCTGGCTCCACCTTGTCGCGGCCAAACACCTCCTCTAGGGCCCGGTGGTAGGCGATGGTCTGGCGAATGGTTTCGGGCCGCTCGTCGATCACATTAAAGGAGTAGTTGACCGACACGAGGTCGTTAAACCCAGCGGCCTTCAGATCTTTGCAGTTTTGCAGCACCAGGCGCAGGTTATAGCCCATGCGCATTTTGCGCACCAGTTCCTGGGATCCGCTGGTGATGCCAATCTCAAAGTAGTTCATCCCCGTTTCAGCCATCAGTCGACACAGATTGGGGGTGAGGTTGTCGGCTCGAATGTAGGCCGCCCAGTGAATGTCGGTCATGCCGGCATCGAGAATCTTTTGCAGTAGTTCTTCCGCATCCTGCATGAATCGGCGGGCGGGAATGAACTGGGCATCGGTAAACCAGAAGTTGCGCACGCCCCGTTGATAGAGCTGCTGCATTTCGGCCACCACCTCCTCGGCGGGGTTGATGCGTACCTGTTTGCCCTCTACGACGGTGTAGATGCAGTAGCAGCAGTTGTGGGGACAGCCCCGCTTAGTCTGCACACCCACGTAGAAATCTTGGTCTTGCAGATAGTAGTCAAACTCGGGCCAGATGGCCTCGATGTAGTCGTAGTTGCAGGCGGTTTTTTCGAGGGGGGCAGGCTCTTCGTGGATCATGCGATCGCGCGGCGTGGTTTCTCCCACAACGTAGCAGCGCTGATCCGAAAAATCTTGCCCCCGCAGCAGCCGCTCCAGCAGCATCTCCCCTTCGCCCACGGAGATAATCGTGCCCTGGGGCAACCGGCTGTTGAGCTGCTCATAGAACACGCTCACCGCACCGCCACCCACCACCAGCCTGACATCGGCACAGTGACGCTGGGCCCGCTTCAGCCCCCGATTGATCAAACCCTGGTTGCGCCACAGCTCCGCCAGGTAGGTCGTCGCCATGCGCAGACCGCCCAGGGCCCCCCGGGCCTTGAGCCATAGGTTGCGGGCGTAGAAAAATTCAAAGGCATTTTGCAGGGGGTTACCACCGCGCCCCCCCACCGGGGCAAAGATTTGAATGTCTCGCCAGGAGAACACCACCAGGGTGGGTTTAAAGTCATCGATGCAGCGATCGAGGGCAGCGCCATAGTCAAGGGGTGGCACCGCTCCCAGGTCAAAGATGCACTGCTCTAAATCGGGAAACAGCTTATGAACGTGATCGGCAAGGTAGACCACCCCAATGGGGAAGATGGGGTTGCAGGGCAGCCGTACGTAGAGAACACGGGCCTGACTGGTGGTTGTAGGAGACATGCTTCTCAGGCTTGAAATATATCTTTACGATTATCCTTACGATAGCACCGTCCTCTGCCCTGGGCAGCCAGAGCCGACAAATCCTTCCACGTCTTTCCGGCTGAGGCCATCGGCCTCAGCCAGCACCCATCGATCCAATGTCCTGAAACCCTTGACAGAAAAGGGTTCCAGGACATTGCCGACTGATACCAAGGCGTTGTTAAGCTTTTTAACAACTGTTGAGACCATAGGTGTACCAGGGAACGGAAACCTGCTCAACGAAACCTATCCTCAGCCACAAAATATTGTAGTTTTTAAACTACTGTGTCTAAATATTGCAAATAATTACGGTTCGGTGGGGGTTGGTAGTCGCCTTTACAACAGTCGGGGATCGCAAGATGTTAGGCTTTGCCTGTGATTCTTGCAGTATTGCCGTAATGCATC
>JAIXUR010000266.1 GCA_027483425.1 Cyanobacteriota bacterium
CAAACCCCCGAGGAAATCACCAGGCGACATCCCGGCGCGGCCCCTAGCAGTACCCCAGACGCTATGGTCACTCCCAGGGCTAGATCCACATCTCCCTGGATAGAGCCATTGGTCAACGAATTAAGGGCCTGGGCGGGTACTGCCACGGTAGGTCTTTGGTCTGGGTTAGAGGGTGTTTGAAAAGCGAGGGATAGTCAGCCCACCTCAGGGTATTGGCGGGAACCCTGGGGTGATTGGCCCCAGGGCATGCCCTTTTCAAACAGTCTCTTAGGGACGCTGAATCGTCGCTTCGAGCACTCGTTTCTTCACCTTGGGATCGATGCCAATCAGGCGCACGTATTGGCCCGAGTGGTTTTGCAACTGCGACTCGAGGGCCGCCAGCACATCGGAGACGCGGCTGCCCTCAAGGGCACCGCCGGTCTGCCAGGCACCGCTGCGGTAGCGACGCACGTCGGCGTGCTCAAGGCTCAGACGATAGCCCTGGTTGAAGAGCTGTTGAACCTGCTGCACCACATCCTGGGGCAGGGCACCCATGGGGGCAGCACCATTACTGGCCGGAGCACTAGGGGCCGCCCCATAGGCGGTAGGAGCGGCAGCGGGGGCAGATTTAGAACCGGGTCGCTGCACGGTCACGGCGGTGACCCGACGCTTGGCCTTGGGGTCAATGCCAAAGATTCGCACATACTCGTTAGGGTGCTCCGCCATGCAGCCGTTGATGGCCGCCATGACATCGCCCTCGCGGGTGGTGGTAATGGGGGCGCAGGTCTGCCACACATTGCTGCTGTAGCGACGGGCGTCGGCGTGCTCGGCTCCAACATGGTAGCCCTGGCTCAGCCACTGGCGAACCTGCTGGGCGACATCGCCCGTGGCTTGGGCACCCCCCCCGCTGGAAGGCGCGGCCGATGCATAGGTCGCCGGGGCACCCCCCGAGCCTGAGGTGAGCGTTACGGGTTTGCCATCGGGGCGCTGAATAGTAATGGGGGCCACCCGACATTTCGCCTTGGGGTCGATGCCGAACAGGCGCACATACTCGCCTGTGTGCTCAGCCAGGCAGCGCTCTAGGGCGGCAAACACTTCATCCTCACGGGATGACGCGATGGGGACACAGGTCTGCCATACGTTGCTGCTGTAGCGACGGCTATCGGCGTGCTCGGCCCCAATGCGGTAGCCCTGGCTGAGGTACTGGCGCACTTGGTTCACTACCTCCGGCGACAGGGGGCCGCCGCTGGCCACGTTGGAGGCCGGACGATAGGCCCCATTGCTGGCGGTGGCCGCTGCAGAGACGCTACCCACGGCGGCCACTGGCTTGCCATCGGCCCGCTGAATGGTCACTGGGGCAAACCGCTGCTTGACCTTGGGGTCGATGCCAAACATGCGCACGTACTCGCCAGAGTGCTGAGACAGACAGGCTTCTAAGGCCGCCAGCACCTCGGGCTCTCGATTCGATTGAATGGGGCTACAGGTCTGCCAAACACCGCTGCGGTAGCGGCGAACGTCGGCATGCTCGGTGCCAATGATAAAGCCCTGGGCCAGATACTGGCGGGCTCGCTGGACAACGTCGGGGGGGAGCAGTTGAGAAGTCATAGTGCCTAATCCATCGCGTTCGGTTGATTGTGCTGTGGTACCTGAAGAAGCCGAGCTAGTCGACCCATAGCCGCTGGCTGGGGGCGAGGGGCCAGGTGTGCCTGAAAGTTCTCTGACGAGGGCAATATCGCCTGGGCCGACGTCAGGTAGCCCGTCGGCCTGGTGCTGCTGGGTAATCACGGCACCCGAGGGCACCAGTTTTCCCGCAGGCACGTCCACGTCTTGCACCAGGGCGTGCATCATGACCACGCAGCCGGCCCCCAGGCGAGCATTAAAGATCGTGGAGCGAAAGCCGATAAAGCAGTCAGCGCCGATGTAAACCGGACTCTGGAGGAGGGCTTTGTAGGTCAGGATGGCGCGATCGCCCATCCACACGGCATAGGGGGCGCGATCGTCCCCCAGTACCCGCCCCTGACCCCGGCTGTAAACCGTGGCCCCCTCTTGTAAAACACTGGCTTGACCCAGGCGCACTGTTGCACCTGGGTCGGCCTGTACCGTTACACCGGCCGCCAGAGTGGCCCCATTTAGCAGAACCTGCCCCTGCACCTGGGCCAAAGCATGAACCCGAGTCGATGCTGACCCGAAGCCCTGCCCCGCAACCCCTGCCTGGGTCGGAGATACCGCTGGTGTGCGGATCGCCATTGCCGTACATCCTCCAAAAAAAATCCTCGACTGGTGGGCCAACTCTAGCCCCCGTCAGACCCGTCAAGGAACACACCTAGCCACTCTCTAACGGCGTCGAAATCCTAGCCGAATTCCTAGGCAACCCTACTTAACTCGGCTAGTTAAAGTCATCTCGCTTGTTGTAGAGATTGCCACTGTCGAGACTGACCGTGTCGACAATGGCAATCACTGCGGCATCCACAGGGCGATTTTCATAGCCCTGGTGCTGGCGTGCCCCGCTACCCTGGGTAATCAGTACCCATTCGCCGGGGCCAGCCCCCACCACATCTGCGGCCACCGTATAGTCAGGCAGCAGATCACCCGTTTCGCTAATGAGCTGCACAAGTAGAAACTTAACGCCACTTAAGCTGGGCTCTTTGCAGGTGCTAACTACCGTGCCGCGAACCTTAGCCAAGAGCATAACGACCTATCTGCCGTAGGGGCGGATACCGCTAACGCTCTCTCTAAACTGCTCTACCGCTTCGGTGTAGCGAATGGGTAGAACAAACTCGAGGTTTTCGTGGGGACGGGCGATGATGTGGGTAGACAGCACCTGACCACCGTTGACGCGCTTCACATTTTCAATGCCCGCTGCGACCGAGGCCTGCACTTCGGAGACATCGCCACGGATGATCACGGTAACGCGCCCGCTGCCAATTTTCTCGTAGCCTACCAGGGTGACCCGGGCCGCTTTTACCATCGCATCGGCCGCTTCTACCACAGCGGGAAAGCCCAATGTCTCGACCATACCAACAGCAATTGCCATGTTTTTGAATCCTTAATGTTTCACAGACTTATAGACGCTCAAATCAAACGCTGACTTAGATCTGCGCTCACCCGCTAACATCCCCAAGGCAGACTGACAGCTTTAACCCATGGGCCCTAAAAAACAGCGCCCCTAAACCCTAGGTCCGAAACTGTTCTACCGCTTCGGTGTAGCGAATGGGCAGCACAAACTCGAGGTTTTCGTGGGGACGAGCAATAATGTGAGTAGACAGCACTTCGCCGCCGTTCACTCGCTTCACGTTCTCAACACCGGCAGCGACTGAGGCCTGAACCTCAGACACATCTCCCCGCACAATCACGGTGACACGCCCACTACCAATTTTTTCATAGCCCACTAGGGTGACCCGGGCCGCCTTGACCATGGCATCCGCGGCTTCTACCACAGCCGGAAAACCCAGCGTCTCAACCATTCCAACAGCAATCGGCATCGTCGAAATCTCCTTATAAATTCAGACAACCCTAGATTCACCTAGCAGGTTCTATTAATTACAGGCAGCAAAAACATGCCCGAAAAGTAACAAAACGGGAATTGCCCCTAGGGGAACAAATACTCAGATTGTCCAAAAATTCTTGATGACAATACTAAGCATAGATGTCCGCAGTCACTTTTGCAATATAAGCCTCAATGATTGCTGCTAATATTGAATATTATTAAAGCTTATGACGCAAAGCTTTTTTTGTCTTAATCAATCCATAGACTGACGATAGTGATTACTCACTTGCCGGGTGCTGGGGGTGACTTGGATGGAGGGTGGTCGTCCCGCTGGGATCGGTAGCGGGCCTGGGGTTGGTTGTATATAGATAGAACTAGAAGGCCGAAGAGCGTGGGGGATGGTGGTCACCCGATGGCCAGGCCGGGGCGGCAACGCCCTTGAAGCCGTCAATTTCTTCTGGTCAGGTTCTTCTGGTCTGGGGGTTGGTCTGGGCGATCGCGCTAGGCGCTGTCTAGCCCAGCGCGTTTCCCGTCCTGCTGGCGCGCGCGTCCAGGTTCGGGGGGTGCCAGTTTGGCCTCATCTAGCCCGGCCGTCGCGCTCAGCGTTTTTTAGCGGTGAAGCCCTAAACTCGTGGCACCTGGCCCAGGCCCGATCAGGGAATCAGGTAGAATAGCCAAATCTCTTCAATAGAGGCAAAGGGGGCTAGAATTCTGCCCTAAGGAACCGCAGGAAGCTAAAGGCTGGCGGTGGCGGTGGCGGTAGGACGACGAGACGGTTCTTTCGGGCTGGCTGAGGGTGATTGCTCAGGCCGATGGGCTGAAGGAGGTCAGACCGTTTGGTTGTCTAATCGGACGGAGGGCGAGGGATCCCAGGGCTGCGATCGCCCCAGGGCCACCCAACTGAACCAAGGCCCGAGGAGCCAGGGAGCCTGTGATCGGCTGGCACGCCCTGGGTG
>JAIXUR010000452.1 GCA_027483425.1 Cyanobacteriota bacterium
AACACCTCATCTCGCAATTTTTCAAAGCTCAAAGTTCGTTGTTTCTCAAAACGATTGACGATTTCGACTGCGCAGAAATACTCCAAAAACGTGCGATGCACAAACCCATAGGTATCTGCCCCGCGATCGCACAAAATAAAATTCCGATGCCTGAGCTGATGAATCAGGCCATTCGCCTTCTCACGGGGTTCACTAAACCCCTGCTCTCGCAAATACTCTGTCAAAATCTGAGTCAGCCGATTCGCGCTGATCAAATTCCCCTTCAGGCCATCCTCCCCAGCCTGCATCTCATAGGCCACCAGGCGCAAAATCTCCTGCTTTTCGCGCCGCCCGATCGCATCCATCGGCAACTGTAGCCGCTTGTGGTCTACATCCCAGTGGTACAGCAACACCCGCGACGCCTGGTCGTAAAGATCGGCCCTGTCCCTCGGCAACTCCTGCCGCCGATTCAAAATCGCCATCATCGTCAGCAGCAGCGGGTTATCCGCCAGGTTTTGAATCGCCTTAGAACTGGCGATCGCCTCTCGCAGGCGCTGCTTAAGCCTCACCTTATCGGCATCGCTGCCCATGGCCAGGTCATACCAGCGTTCAATAAACTCATCCACCTCACCGTCATCCAGCGGCTGAATGGTGAAATGGCGAAACTCCGCGTGCTGGAGCCGCTCTGGGTTGTAGCCAATAATCCGGGAGGTCACCAGAATTTTGGCCAGGGGGTACTGCTGAGCAAAGCGAACGATGTCGTCGATGATGGTAGCCTGAGTAGCCCGGTCAAACACCTCATCTAGGCCGTCAAACATTACCAGCGTAGGGTGCTGAGTCAGGTAGTTGTGCAGCACGGTGGGGTCAAACTGCCAATCAACCCCGCGCCCCCGATGCAGAAACTCCAGAAAGTTCGCCGATTCCGCCAGGGCGTACTCTCGCAGTTCGATCAGCAGGGGCAAATGGGCACCGTCGTTCTCCACCCATTCAAGCCCCAAATATTGCAGCAGGGTCGATTTTCCGGCCCCTGGGTCGCCCAACACCACACACCGCTGCGACTCCGCCACCGCCACTAGCACCTTGCGGGCAGGCTGCTGAAAATACTCGCGGCGGTAGTAGTCCAGCGCTTCGGCAGACAGGTCTTCGCCCAGTGCATCCTCATCCTGAAGCTGTCGTTTCAGGTCTAGGGGCAGTTCGTAGCGACTGGGTGGCAGGGCTTCCCGCACCGTCTGCTCAATGAACATGCTCCACAGCTTGATGTTGTCGGCGCGATCGGTGCTGTCGAGGGTATAGAGCTTGAGATAGCCGTAGTTGGCTTGCAGGCACCTGCGATAGGCCGCGACATCAAAGCCGGGTTGCAGGGGGCCATCAGCGGCTGGTTGGGGCCAGCCGTAGTCAGCGGTTTCCAGCGTCAGGTTAAAGGCACTGAATAACCCCTCTACCCGAAGCTGGTCGGCGGGGCCTTCCTGATGGCGAATTTTCTTGATGGTTTTAATGCTGAGGCCAGCGCGACTTTCCAGTTCCGGCTGGGTGAAGCGAGCACCATATTTTTCCTGGTCTTGGGCAGATGCGATCGCAGCTTCCAGGCGTTGCTTACCGCGATCGGTTAAGACCACACCACGTTGACGACGGCTCATGGCGGCAGACGGGTAGATGACGATTCAGCACAATCGGAAAGTTAAGGGAAAGTTCTCAGGGAATGCACTGATGATAGGCGATCTGTCCCGGTTCTGCCCAGCCGCTGAAAGGCTTGTCCCTTAAGGGTTATCGCAAATGGTATCGGGTACGACCAAAATTTCTGGCAACTTTCTCCTAACCCACCCAAGTTTCCTTAGAGATTTCTGGCTTCTTTTGTTTACTGGCTTCATACCGAGTTCAGTAAACCGCCATGCCCAAACCAATCGACCTGGGAATTGCCTGTTTAGCCCTCATGCCAGTCGGAGCCGCCCAGGTTTCCCCTGCGGCTCTCCAGCTACCCGTTGAAATCGCTCAATCAACCACACCGCTGGTGGCCGACCTCTGCCCCCAGGTCACCTGGGCCGACGGGTTCCGCATTGGGGAACTGATTCCCCTTGCGACCTCCCAGTACCATCCAGCCGTGGTGATTTCGTCCACGTCCCTGCAAGCAGGCTATGGCTTTGAGGGAGCTGTCATCACCGACCTGGCCGTAGGCACCCAAGTCACCGTTACCGGCGAAGTCTGGGACATGGGCTGCAACCAGTGGATGGCCATACCCGGCGATCAACAGCCCACCTTCATCCACGGCTTCGCCCTGCAAAACCTCTAGCCCGTTTCATTCCTGTGCCTGCTGTCTGCCCCCTCACCCATCCCTTTGGAGAAAAACCATCATGACTCTTTCTACCTTGTCCCAATCGTCTGACCTGACGGCCTTTCAAGGCCGTGGCGTCGTCGAGCGCATGATCACCCCTTCAACCCCAGGGCGCGTTTCCTTTCAGGCCTCCTACTGGCCCGCCCGTCTTGTGCAGCCCGGTGCTGCCACCCGCCTTCAACCCGGTGACCCTGTTACCGTTGTGGGTCGTGAAAGCCTCACCCTACTGGTCAAGCCCCTACCCTGACGGAGAATGCTCCATGAAACAGCAACAGCCACGCAGATGGCTTTTAGAATTGACGTTCAAAGCCGTGAAATATTTCTTGCTTGCTCTAGCAGGCTGTGCGATCGCCTACATCGTGGCCTTCATGCTGGAGTATTGGCTGATTACCGAGGTCATCATGATTGCCTTAGAGCACTTGCTACTCCGTGGCCCAGTATTGATTGGCTGCCTGGCTGCAATCGCCATCATTACCGAGTCCATTCGATACTAATTGTTCAACCGATTACAGACCCAATGCCAGCAAGGGTATTGTCTGCGAGGAAAGTAGGCACCCTGATTTATCAAGCCGCTTTCATTTAGATCACAGTTCCGGCACCTGGAGATCGCGCTTCTTCCCGGCGTAGTGGCGGTAGATCACCTCCGGGCTGTTGCCCACCCATTTGGCCACATCCTTGGCGTCAATATCCGCCTCCAAGCATAAGGTTATGAATGTGTGCCGACACTGGTACGGGCGACGATACTCGCTCACCACCCCCTGCTTCACCAACTGCGTCACAAGGCCATCAATCTGCTTACCATGGCGGTTCTTGTACCCCTTCCAGGCGTGGTTAAGAAAATCGCCAAAGTCGATGATGCCCCCCTTCTTGCTGCGAAAGATAAACGCCTCCGGGTCGCAGCCCTCAGGGCGCATCGCCTTCAAAATATCCCGCAGCTGCTGATTCACCGGGAACCGCCGCTGTGGCTGGGTTTTGAGCCCATTTTTCAGGGCCAGCCCCTTGGTGCTGATGGTAATGGCCTGCTCGAACAGAATGAAGCGCTCATAGATATGCTTCCACTGAAGCGCGATCGCCTCCGAAGGTCGGCACCCCGTAAAAAACAGCACCTGCACCAGCGACGCATAGTAGCCATACAGCTGGCTCTCCTGAAACGCCTGGATAATGGCATCTCGCTCCTCTGCCGTGAAGGGGTTAATGTCAGCCTCCTCCACATCACCCTTGGAGAGATAGACATCGCCAGCCATATCCCTAAAGGGGTTGTCATCAATTAAATGGCTGCGCATGGCCCAGTCGCAGCAGGCGTTGACGTTGGTCAGAACCCGTTTGGCCGTGTTGGGCGTGACGTTCGCCAGCAGGTAGTCTCGAATGGCGATCGCATCCCTCAAATCAGTCGTCGGCAGCTTGTGGATGTGGTTGCGGTATCGGCGGTAGTCCACCGCGAAGGTGGACTGACTAATCTGAGGCTCCTTAAACTCGGCATACTTCTCCCACAGCTCCGATAGCCCCGGCTGAGGGGGTGTCTCCGGCACTGGAGCCATGGGCGTAACCGTTGTTAGGGATGCGGCGGGCTTGTACTTGTCCAGGCTGGCGTCAAACTCGCCGTAGTCAATATCCCGCTGAATGGTCGCCGCTAGCGCCCCTGCCCGCTTATTCCCTAGGGGAGTGTCTTCTTCCCCGGTCGAGAAATAAAACCGCTTGCTCTTGATTTCGCCGTCCTCAGTAATCACGGGATGGGAGAAGACGAGCTGCAAACGACCGTGAGAATTCTTAACCTGAACTGTGCCCTTGCTGCACTTGTTTCTGCCTTTTGCGTACATGATGTGACCTCATTGGGTAATACATGCACTCAAAAAGTACTACTTTTCAGCCGGTAGTGACACTAGGTGCCACGATTTTTACCCCAATTTTACCCCAATAGCCTGTCCAAACATGTCCAAACATGCCCAAAACAGAAACGGCGAGCACTGCACCGAAGTGCTGCACTCGCCGTCTGAAGGGGCCTCTGGGGGCTGAATCTAGCGGTTTACCGTTAAAGGCGACACCCGGATTCGAACCGGGGTTGGAGGTTTTGCAGACCTCTGCCTTACCACTTGGCGATGTCGCCGCCTTATCCAGCTTCTGAGTATAGCAAACTCAGCGTGCTCATCGAGTTACTCATCCAGGGTTTTGACAGGACAGGCCCGCCGAGCCGAGTTCAGTGCCCTTGGTCAGCATAGTTGATGAGATGGAATCCCCCCAGGGGCGCAATCTGGCGATCGCACCCCTCCCCTCCCCGAGCGAAATTACACCCGCTCCCCTTCGAGCCCATCTCGCTGGCCTCCGGCAGGCGTAGCCTGGGGTTGCCGAAACCGATAGATATCTTCCAGGGCCCTTACCCACCCCTGGGCCAGCGATTGCAGCAACTGCTCCCCCTTGGCAGCGGTCGCCACCGTGGGGTCGCCCAGCACCCCACTGGTGCTGAGATCCCGCGTGGTCCAGGCAAAGGGGAGCGCCCCCTCCATGGTCAGCCAGCTATCGGTGGGCAAGTCCTGGGGAAACTCCGCCTGGGCCTTGTCCTGACGCACCTGGTCGGGCAGCATCGACAGCATCAAACTGGTTTCGGCATCGCCCGCGTGAATGCCCAGCTCCAGCTCCTTGGGGGTGAGCAAATCCCCAGCGCAGTTGGGCACCGCCCACACAAACAGCGGAAACACCATAAAATCACCGTGGACTTGGTGCAGGTCGCGCGCGGCAATCTCCAGCACCTGGGGCTGGCCGCCGTGGGCATTGAGCAGCACCAGCTTACGAAACCCAGCCCGGTAGAGGCTTTCGGCCACATCGTGGATGACCCTCAGCAAGGTCTCCGCCGACAGGGTAATGGTGCCCGGAAAATGCCAGTGCTCGTTAGACTTGCCGTAGTACAGGGGTGGCAAGCTGTAGACCGGCACAGCCGGATCCAGCTGGGCCAGGGCTTGGCCCAAAACCGTCGTGCAAATGGCGCTATCGACCACCAGGGGCAGGTGGGGGCCATGCTGCTCGATCGCCCCCATGGGCTGCACAATCACGACCTCGTCGCGGTGCGCCATGGCTTCAATGTCAGTCCAGGTCAAATAGGGAAAGTAGCGTTCCGGAGGAATAGGGCCGTGCATTACGCTTGGGGGTGAAACCGCTGGCACCGTAACACCTTAGCGCATTTCCAGACTTCAACATTTCCTAACATAGGGGCCTTGACAGCCCCAAGGAAAACGGTAACAATGAATACAGAAACAAATCGTTCATCTCTCTTCAAAGAGACGGAAGTAGAGCTCCAGCTCGAAGGAACGCGCCTCTGTTTATACACCTTCATTCATTTAAGGAGAGGCGAATCATGTCCTTGAAATATCGCGGCGTTAATTACGAATTGGCTACCTCCCAGGTAGCGGTGTCGGAAGAAGTCATTGGCCACTATCGCGGGGCGGTTTCTGTCCGCCACCTAGCCAAGCAAGTTAAGGCTGAGCATCCCCAGGGTCTCAAGTACCGTGGGGCCGTGGTTCGGTAGTGTGAGTTTGCCCGGTTAGGCTGAGTAAGCGATCCAGGCCAGGCCAGAAGCCAACCTGGATCCTTTGCTTATTATTTGAGGGCAGGAGACTGTCTAAAATCGTCACTTGTAGTCGTCACATGTCTGGGCACCCCCATCGGGGTGCTTTTTTGTACGATAGGCTTGGACAGGATTCAACCACCCTGCCGAGATTACCTATTGGCTATTTTTGCGTATCTATTGGGGCTCGCTACCGGGGCGCTGCTGTTGATCGAACAGCGCCGCCGACAGCGGCGGCGTGAGCAAGGGTTAATCAGTACCCTGCAAGCGGCTAATTGGTCTACGGCGGTAGGGCGGGTTGAGCAGCTGGTGCAGAGTCAACCCCGCCATCAGCAACAACTGCGATCGCTCGGCAGCAGTCGCGACACCCTGGATCGCATTTTGCAGGCGGCTCCCATTGGCTACCTCCAGGTCGATGAAGAAAACCAGCTGGTCTGGTGTAACGACCAGGCCAATAGACTGCTCAAAATGAACCAAACCCTGGCTGGGCCGGTGCAGCGACGGCGGCTGCTGTTGGAGGTGGCCAGATCCTACGAGCTTGACGCCCTGATTGAAGAAACCCGCCACCAGCAGACCCCCTGCCAGCGGGAGTGGATGCTGTACCAAATCTCCCCGGATCCCCTCCATCCCAAGGAAGAACCCACCTATCCCCTCCGGGGCTATGCCATTCCCCTCGAGCAGGGCGACGTCGGGGTCTTTTTAGAGAACCGCCAGGAGGCCGCCCTGCTGGTGCAGCAGCGCGATCGCTGGACCTCCGACGTCGCCCATGAGCTCAAAACCCCCCTCACCTCCATTCGGCTAGTGGCCGAAACCCTCCAACCCCGCGTCGCAGAAAACCAACGGCGATGGCTCGATCGCCTGGTCAACGAAACCATTCGCCTCAGCAACCTGGTCGAAGACCTGCTCAACCTCAGCCGCCTCCAGGGCGATCAGTTTCAGGGGCTCAACCTTAAACCCGTCGATATTCCCCAGCTGATTCAGAAAGCCTGGCTCAGCCTAGAGCCCCTGGCCCAGGTCAAACACCTCCAGCTCGACTACGAAGGGCCACCGCAATACCTGGCGACCCTCGACGAAGCCCTCTTTCATCGGGTGCTGATCAACTTAATTGACAACGCCATCAAGCACAGCCCTGGCTACGCCCCCATTTACATCCGCCTAAGCGAGTCGGGCACCGCCGCCGATCAGACCGCCCAGCCCCCCCTTTCCCCCCCGCCTCCAGCCCTCATCCTCGAGGTTCAAGACATCGGCCCCGGCTTTAACCCCAAGGATTTACCCCATATTTTTGATCGCTTTTACCGGGCCGATCCAGCCCGCAGCCGCAGCGGCCCGCCACTGGGTTCGGCCCCCGTCGCCCCCGACGTGGCGACCGAAGTCAGCCGAGGTACGGGGCTGGGGCTGGCCATTGTCAATCAAATCGTTGAAGCCCACGGCGGTGTGATTACAGCGGCCAACCATCCCGAGCGGGGCGGTGCCTGGCTGCAGCTGCGGCTGCCACTCTATAGTCCCGGAGACCCCGTCTAAGCTGACATCTCGCTCATCAGTTGTGTCCTGGGGAACAAGCTACCCTGCCCGATTGCGGTAGGCTCATTTCACCTTAGCTTTACATTCAAGGGTGCATCATGACCGCGATGGTAAGAACTTATACTCAGGAGCCCTCAATTGCTGCCATAATTGTAGGGTTAGCCCGATGATACCTGTCGGGCCTATTTTCCGGTAATAGCCTAAATCCATGGCAGAGCGGCTCCAAAAAATTCTTTCCCAGTACGGGGTTGCCTCCCGACGGCAGGCTGAGCAACTGATCGAAGCCGGTCAGGTTCAGGTGAATGGCACCGTAGCCTACCTGGGCCAGCGGGCCGATCCAGACTGCGATCGCATCGAGGTCAACCAGCAGCCGCTCCAGGCCCGCCAACGCCCGACCCAGCACTATCTGCTCCTGCACAAACCCCTGGGCATGGTATCCACCTGTGCCGATCCCGAGGGCCGACCCACCGTGCTCAGTGTTCTGCCCCCAGACCTGCACACCGTCGGCATGCACCCCGTGGGTCGGCTTGACACCTATACCACCGGGGCGCTGCTGCTCACCAACGATGGCGACTTTACCTTCCGGCTGACCCACCCCCGCCACGATGTGTCCAAAACCTACCGGGTGCATCTGGAGGGTCAAGTATCAGCGGCGGCCTTGGCCGCCTGGCGGCAAGGTATTCAGCTCAACGATCGCCCCACTCGTCCCGCCCAGGTGCGAGTCCTGTCAACGACGGGCCATAGCACCCAGCTAGAGGTCATCCTGCAGGAAGGGCGCAACCGACAAATTCGTCGGGTAGCCCAAACCCTGGGCCATCGGGTGCTAAACTTGCACCGGATTGCGGTCGGGTCAGTCGCCCTAGGCCCACTAGAGGCAGGTGCCTACCGGGCTTTATTATCTGCCGAAATTGAGGCATTATTAGCTGAGTCATCGGTTCAACCCACCCCCTTGGCCAAGCTGCCCCAATCATCAGTCAGTATTTTGCAGTCTTAAGCTAAATTCTCCCTGTATGAAGACAAACGAGTTGGTTGACCCTAATGCCGTCTATCGAGAGCAACTGCTCGAGCTCGGTGCCCTCCTCCAGACGGCCCGCCAGCAGCAGGAGCAAACCCTAGAGGTCATGGCTGAAGAGACGCTGATTCGCCCCAGCCTGCTGGCAGCGATAGAAAGGGGCGACCTAGACGGGCTGCCCGAACCGGTCTACGTTCGAGGTCTGATTCGTCGCTACGGTGATGCCCTCCACCTAGATGGTGAAACCCTAGCCAGCCAGTTTTTTACCCCAGCCCGCATCCAGCGCCGCTCATGGCAAGAGTCTCCGGCCGCGCAATTGCGTCCCCTCCACCTATACGGTGCTTACTTTATGGTGCTGGTGGCGGCGGTCAGTGGGCTATCTTACATGCTTCGGCAAACGGCCCCCGAGGTGACCAGCCTCCCTCCCCTCAACCCGTTGGGCGAGCTAGACGCCCCTGCCACCCCTGCCGGCAGCACCCTAGCCCCTGCGCCCGCCGATCCAGCCGAGCCCAAGGCTCCGATCAAGGTCAAAATGACCCTTACGGCCCAGTCATGGCTGCGCATTACCTCTGACGGCAAAACTGAGTTTGAAGGCATTTTGCAGCCCGGCGATACGCGTCTCTGGATCGCCGACCAGGCTCTTACCATTCGAGCGGGCAATGCCGGCGGAGTGATGGTGAGCTACAACAACAAACAAGCCGAGGCCCTGGGCCAGCCAGGCATGGTGAGGGAGATCACCTACTCGCCCGGCGAAGCCATTAGCCTAGCCTGGTAAGCCAGGATCCGGCCCATTAGCTGGTGTCTAGCGTTGAATTTGGCGGCACAAACAACGCGGTAGGGGGTCCCCTACCGCGTTGTTTGTGTCAATCTATGCCCTAGAACTCGTTTGCACTAGGGGCACCACTGCCACCGGTTTGATCGTCCAGTTGGGTGAGATCAAAGATAAACGGTACATTGCCCCCCTGGCCCATCACCAAGACCCTAGGTACCTGGGCACCGCCCTCCTTCCACGCTTCAATTGCCTCTTTTTGCAGCACCAGTTGCCCGCCCTGGGCCTTCAGGGTTTCGGCAATCAGGCGTTGGGATTCGGCCCGGCCCTTGGCCCGGTTGATCTCGGCCTGGGCGTCTTGCTCCGCTTCCTGGGCGATATAGACGGCCCGGCGGGCGCGCTGCTCGGCAATTTGCTTGTCTTCTACGGCTTTGGCAAAGTCCGTGGAGAAGTTCAAATCCACCACGCTGGTGTCCAGCACCAGAATGCCGTACTTGGCCAAGCGCGAGGTCAGGGCATCGTCAAAGTCCTGCTTCAGCTCGGCTCGCTCGGTAATGGCTTCTTCGACGGTGCGGCGGGCGGCGGCAATTTTGAACGACTCCTGGGTTTGGGGAGCCACGATTTTAGAGACCAGGTTTTCCAGGGTGCCCTGGGTGCGGCGAATATTGACCACCTCAGTGGGGTCGAGGCGAAAGTTGATGGCAAAGCGGCCCGAGAGGTCCTGGAGGTCTTTGGTGGAACTCTGGGCTGGCACCTCAAACTTCTGCACCGTGACGTCGTACACATCGACCGTAGAGACCAAGGGCGGCTTCAGGTGAATGCCCTCCAGCAGGGCACCATCCTGGGATTTACCCAGAATGCTCAGCACCCCGGCCTGGCCGGGATTGATGATCACAAAGCTGCTGGTGATCAGAGCCAGGGCCAAAATAGCAAGAAAACTGATCGCCACCGGCGACCAGTTTAGAGTCGAAGATTTCAACGGAGGATCCTAATCGCACTGCCTCTCCACAGTATCGGCTATTGAGCGATGGGGGGTAGTTTTTCAGTAAGGTTTCGGCTCAAAGAGGGGGCCGAGAGGGGGCTAGGCGGGTAGTCCGCTCACCTGGCCTGACCCAGGCACCACCTCACCGACCAGGTAGGCAGCTACCTGGCGCTGGGCAAACCAGCTCAGCGCCGAGTCCACGGCCTCTGGCGGCACCACCAGGGCAAACCCCAGACCCATATTAAAGGTGTGGTAGAGGTCTACCTCGGGCACCTGGCCCGTGGCGGCCAGCCAGGTAAACACCGGGGGCACCGGCCAACTGCCCAGGTCGAGGTGAATGCTCTGATCGGGGCCCAGGCAGCGAGGCAGATTTTCGGGTAGGCCGCCCCCAGTGATGTGGGCCATGCCATGGAGCGTTAGCCCTCCCCGCCGGGCCGCTAGCACAGGTTCTACATAGATCCGGGTTGGGGTGAGCAACACGTCACCGAGGCTACGGTCACCCAGGGCCGGTACCGCCTCGTCCCACCCATAGCCGCAGCCGCCCTCGGGGCGCTGACCCTCGGCGACCACTTTGCGCACCAGGCTAAACCCGTTGCTGTGCACACCGCTGCTGGCCAGGCCAAGGATGCGATCGCCCACTCGCACCTGGCTACCATCCAAAATTTGCGATTTTTCGACGACCCCGACACAAAACCCCGCCAAGTCATACTCGCCGGGGCCATAGAATCCAGGCATTTCAGCGGTCTCACCGCCCAGCAGGGCGCAGCCTGCCTGGCGACAGCCTGCCACGATGCCCTCTACCACCTCCGCCAGGGCAGCGGGTTCTAGCTTACCGGTGGCCAAATAGTCGAGAAAGAATAAGGGTTCAGCCCCGCTGGTCAAAATGTCGTTGACGCACATGGCCACCAGATCGATCCCCACGGTGTCGTGGCGCTGGGTGGTCTGGGCAATTTTGAGTTTGGTACCAACCCCGTCGGTGCCCGATACCAGGACGGGTTCTTGGTAGCCCTTGGGCAGTTCACACAGGCCGCTAAAGCCCCCTAGCCCGCTCAACACCTCGGGGCGGCGGGTGCTCTCGACCAGGCCGCGAATGCGCTGCACAAAGCTGCGCCCCGCCTCTACATCTACACCAGCATCCCGATAATCCATGGGGGTTAATTACCTTGCGTTTGGGCCAGTCCACTACCAGTCTCTTACCTTAGAAACGGCCGCGCGCTTCGTCAATGGGTCGTCCTATGGTCAGCATCCCTAGGCGGTGTGCCAGGGTGGCCAGGCGGCCGGAACGCGGGTGCAAGGTAGCGGGACTAAATCCGATAATACGGATCCAAGATTGCCGTTATGTGCGACGGCGGTGGGGGTGTTCCAGGGCGATCGCACCCAACGCCCAGACCCACCAATCCCCAGCTGCTGTCGCCAAAAACACATCTACTGTTCCGCAAACTTCATCTTTTGCTGACAAAAAATTGCCAAAACGATGAATTGACTGATGATTTTTACCTAACTCGATCGGCCTAACCCATAAGTAATTTGAAAGTTACCTAGATGCCTAGCAGCCGTGACAAGCCCTGGTGTCAAGGCACCTTCAGCCATTTTTGTGAGAGTGACTACTTTTTTATTTGTGACGAAGAATTAAGTTCTCCGTAATCTCCCCGGATTCGCAACACTGGCTTAACGTGCTACGTTACATCTCGACAAAAAGCCGAAGACCAAATTTGTAATGGGTATGGGATTTAAGGCGATTCCTGTGTCGCCTGTTCTGAGCCGCTAGGGTCAGAATCTATCCCCCGCTCTTCCTGTTGAATTCTTTTGGTGTAAATGAAACATCACGTATTGAGCGGACTGACGGTTGCCGTCACCATGTCCGTTTTTGGAGCACCTCTACCAGGCCACGCCCAAGACACCGGAGATACCAGTCGTTCTCTGGGTTTACAGGCGGAGCATCAGATCGATGCCAGTTTTAGTTCCTTTCTCCCGAATGCCGGTCTGCCGATTGACTCGTCCCCCTCAACCCTTGAGCCCGTAGACCCTGACGCCGAACCGCTAGTCGAGCCAGCTAGCCCTGGGGCCCCTGTCACCTTTGTCCCCGAAACCGCTGCCCCCGAGGCCTTTGCTCCCCAAACCCTGGATATTGCTACGATCTTTCCCCATGCCCTAGACTCTCGTCAGGCCGCTACCCTGTATCTCCGGTCCATTCCGGTGGTGACTCTGTTGGGTGGGGAGCTAGCCAGCCTGAACCCAGTCAGCGCCGACAAATCAACCGCCCTTGGGGCTCAGCCCGATAACGAGCAAGACCCCGTACTGCGAGCCCAGGTTATTTTGGATCGCCTCCAGCAGCTAGCGGCCGAGGGCGATGCCACGGCCATTCAGGCCCGCTGGGACAGCGAAAACGAAGTGTTTGTGGTGGCCTGGGGCGACGAAGACCTGTTCACCATTGACGAGCAGACCATTTTGCCTGACACCACCGGAGAACCCGGTGAAGACGTTCTGCAAGTGGCGAATCGGCTGCGCCGGTTGCTCGGCGATGCCCCTCCCCTGGCCAGGGTCGAAGGCTTGCCCACCCCGCCGGCTCCGGATACTCGAGTGGGAGTGGTGGCCTCTACGCTGACCGGTACAGCCTCCTGGTATGGCCCTGGTCTTCATGGCCGACGCAGCGCCAGTGGTGAAGTGTTTGACCAGAACGCGCTCACGGCGGCCCACCGTACCCTGCCCTTTGGCACCCAAGTGCGGGTCACTAGCCTGGCTACGGGCCAATCGGTGGTGGTACGCATTAACGATCGCGGCCCCTTTGGCCATGGCCGGATCATTGACCTGTCGGCAGGGGCAGCCTCCCGCATTGGCCTGCGGGCCAGTGGCGTTGGGCAGGTGCGGCTTGAGGTGCTTTCTAGCCAGTAGCGCGATCGCCCTTTAAGCGTCCTTTCGGCGATCGCTATTTCAGCCGTGACCCATCCCAGGATTCTGCCCAGGCCCTCTCCACCGTCCACGGTGGAGAGGGCTTTTTGCAGTCGGTCTCCGAAGAGAGCAGAGTTGGGTACCGACACAGTCATCTAGACGTAAACCCCTAGGGCTTGAACCAATATGCTCCTGACTTTAATCTGGTAGTGTGGGAGGCTTGGCCTGGGGTGGCCAGAAGTTTAGCTGGCACACAGGCTCCCGCAAAAGCCATCCCCCAGAAACCATCTCCCAGAAGACACCCCAGAAACCCTCAACATAGGCCCAGCATAGGTAGGATATTGTGCGAGTACTTAAGACGGTTGAGGGCTTAGAGCGCTACCTGGCCCAGGCTCGCGCCCTCCAAACCCTAGACCCGGGCCCCGAAGTGGGCCTAGTGCCCACCATGGGCAACCTGCACCGGGGCCACCGGAGCCTGATGGAGCGGGCCCAGCAGGAAAATACCTTGGTGGTAGTGAGCATCTTTGTTAACCCGCTCCAGTTTGGTCCCCAGGAAGACCTGGCCCGCTATCCCCACACCCCCGAGCAAGACCTGTCCCTCTGTGAACAGATCGGTGTAGATGCGGTGTTTATGCCCACCCCTGCGGTCTTCTACGGCACCGCCAATCCCCTGGCCGATCAGCTGACCCAGGTGATTCCCCCCCAAGAGATGATGGCGGTGCTGTGCGGCCCCCATCGCCCCGGTCATTTTGAAGGGGTGGCCACGGTGGTGACTAAGCTACTCAGCCTGGTGGCCCCCGATCGCGCCTACTTCGGCTATAAAGATGCCCAGCAGTTGGCCATCCTCAAGCGCCTGGTGAGGGATCTCAACCTGCCTGGACAGATCATTGGCTGTCCCACCGTGCGCGAAGCCAGTGGGCTCGCCCTAAGCTCGCGCAATATCTATCTAGGCGAGGCCGAGCGGCTCCAGGCGGCGACCCTATACCAGGGATTGATGGCTGCCCAGCACTGTTTTCGGGCTGGCGAGCGCCGCAGCCCAGCGCTGATGGCCGCCGTTCAGCAAACACTGACCCAGGCGGCCGATCTGCGGCCCCAGTATGTCGAAGTGGTCCATCCCGAGACCCTCGAGCCCCTGGATCGCATAGATACCATGGGAATGCTGGCGGTAGCGGCTTACCTGGGCCCGACCCGGCTGATTGACAATGTACTCCTGCGCGATCGCCAGCCCATTGTGGCCATTGACGGGCCCGCTGGGGCCGGTAAGTCTACGGTGGCTCGCCAGGTGGCCCAACGGCTCAATCTGCTATACCTCGACAGCGGCGCGATGTATCGGGCGGTGACCTGGCAGGCCCTTGAGCAGGGGGTTGATCTGCGCGACGAGGTCGCGATCGCCGAGTTGGTGCAGGGCTGCGATATCCACCTCGCCGCCTCTGGAAATGATCCGGCCTTTGCCGCCTACCCCAGCCGCCTCTGGCTCAATGGCCAGGAGGTGACTCAGCTGATTCGGAGTGCGGCCGTTACCGCCCAGGTCTCGCTGGTATCGGCCCAGCCCAGCGTGCGCCAGACCCTGCTCCACCAGCAACAGCAGTACGGGGTCACCGGGGGCGTGGTCATGGAGGGCCGCGACATCGGCACCCAGGTGTTTCCCCAGGCCGAACTGAAGATTTTTCTCACCGCCTCGGTGCAGGAGCGCGCCCGCCGCCGCCAGGCCGACCTGGCGATCCAGCAGCAGCCGACTGTGCCCCTCCAGGAGCTAGAGCGGGCCATTGACGACCGCGATCGCAAAGACAGCAGCCGTCGGGTGGCCC
>JAIXUR010000257.1 GCA_027483425.1 Cyanobacteriota bacterium
AGGATTCAAGCTCCGCTAAGACAATATAATCTCCCTCTCGAAGCGGGAAAGCAGGTGGCTCCGTTGAGCCAATAACATCCTCTGACTGGTGAAGAACTACGACTAAATCAGGCCCCATCGGGGAAGTTTGAAATGTTTCGTCCAGTTCCAAAACAAACTGACCACTATTGTTAATAATTCTGGCCACTCCAGATGTGTCATGCTCTCCAGAAACAAAATTACCCGACTTAATTACCCCTAGCTCTGCTGCATTGGTCGCTGTCTTTGATTCTGGAGTATTGCTGTTTTCTTCAGATTCACTGGCAGCGCCTGCTGCCTCGGCTGAAACTTTTTCAGATGTAGTTATCGTAGTCTCAGCCGTTGAGTTATCTTTGACTCCCTCAGATTGGCCGGACGCACAAGCCGCCATTAGAGCAATGGAAAAGCTCAATAATAGAAACCGCTTTAACTGCATGATGACCTCAGACACAATCGAACGTTGCAGCCACTATAAAAAGCCTGACTGAGACAACCCTGAGAACGTTTAGAGCCAATGCTGAATGGGTAACCGTAGTCCTGGGAACACAGGGGCATCCCTCTTTTGTAGCCCTCACCCTAAATCCCTCTCCCAGAGCGGGAGAGGGACTTTGAATTCGGCCCCCCTTCTCCATTTTTGAGAGAAGGGGCTGGGGGATGAGGGCAAACTTGCAAAACTGGGATACGCTCGTCCGCACTCAACCCCCCTCGCTTTGAATCAGCTTGCGATACAGCCCGCCCTCGGCCCAGAGACTTTCGTGGGTGCCGCGCTGCACCACTTTGCCCAGGTCGAAGACCAGAATTTCGTCACAGTCGCGAATGGTGCTGAGGCGGTGGGCCACGATGATGCAGGTGCAGCCGCGCCGCCGCAGGTTTTGGTCGATAATTTGCTCAGTTTCGGTATCCAGGGCGCTGGTGGCCTCATCCAAAATCAAGATAGAGGGGTTGCCCACCAGGGCTCGGGCGATTTCCAGCCGCTGGCGCTGGCCACCGCTGAGGTTGGCCGCACCTTCCAGTAGCGAGGCGCTGTAGCCGTAGGGCAGCGCCAAAATCGCCTCTTCAATGGCGGCATCCTGGGCGGCGCGGCGCAGCTCCACCTCGGGAATCGTGGTATCCCACAGGGTGAGGTTGTCGCGAATAGAGCCTTCAAACATTAAAATGTCCTGCTCCACCACGGCGATGGAATTGGTCAGCACGGCGCGAGGCACCTCGGTGCGGGGTACACCATCGAGGTAGATCTGCCCGGCTCGCGGCGCGTACAGCCCAGCGATCACCTTCGCCACCGTCGACTTGCCCGAGCCACTCCCCCCCACCAGCGCCACCCGCTGCCCCGACTGAATCGACAAACTCAGCCCCTCAATCAGCGGCGGCTCTAGGGGATGGTAACCAAAGGCCAGATCGTGAAGGGTAATCGCGCCCCTGAGGCGATGGGCGGGAGCGGCAGAGCTAAGGGGCGGATCGGCTGAATTTTGAACTTTCAACTTTGAACTTTGAACGTTAACGTTTTCCCCAGCCCTCCCCTCCTCCCCTCCCCCCCTCTCCTCCTTCTCCTTGAGCACCTGTTCATCCACGGCATTGCCCAGTACATCATCTAACCGGGTCAAATTCCCCTGCAGGGTTTGCAGGGTGCTGGCGAAGCTCACCAGTTTGTTGACGGGGCGCTGAAAGCTCACCATCAAGAGCTGAAAGGCCACCAGCATGCCGATGGTGAGGTCGCCATGGATGACCCGCCAGCCGCCAACGACCAGCAGGGCCAGACTAGCCAGGGCCGACAATAGACTGGGCAGAATGCCGAGGATTTGGTTGGTGAGGCCCAGGTCTTGCTGGGCGTTGATAGATTTGGCGTAGTACCCGGCCCAGCGGGCAAAAAAGTCCGATTCCAGACCGGAGGCTTTGAGGGTTTCCATGGTTTGCAGCCCCGCGATCGCGACCCCCGCTGCCTTACCCGTTTCCTGGGACAGCCGCAGATTAGCATTCACCCGCTGGCGGGCGATCCACTGCAACATGACGACGTTGATGACCGCAAACCCCACCACAATGGCAGTGAGCAGCCGGTCGTACTGGGCCATGGCCAGGGCGTAGAACAGCACTAAAACCAGGCTGATCAGGGTGCTGGTGAGCCGCCCCGACAGCACCGTGGCCACCTCGTCGTTGAGGCGAATGCGGCTGGCAATTTCCCCGGCGAAGCGCTGGGCGTAGAACCCGACCGGCAGCCGCAGCACGTGCCACACAAAGCGGCTGGTCATGCCGACAGCAAGCTTGATCTGGAGCGATCGCAGATACCGCAATTGCAGCGCCGTCAACCACCCCTGCACCAGGGCCGTCAACGCCAGGCCCCCCAGCAGGTAGGGCAACCAATCAAACCGCCCCTCCAGCAGCACCGCATCGACAAACACGCGGCTGAGGGCGGGCAGCACCAGGGCGGGCAGCACCAAAAATAGGCCCGTCATCAGCGCTAGGGCCAAAATGCCCCAGGAGCGGTGGAGCCGCTGCCAGAGCGATCGCGTCAGGCTGGGTCGCCGCCCGCCTGGCTTAAAGTCTGGCCCAGGGGCAAAGGTGAGGGCAATGCCGGTGTAGCCCTCGTCAAATTCGGCGGGGGTGACGCGGCGCGGGCCGGTGGCTGGATCATTCAGGTAGATCCAGCGAGGGTCGGTGCCTTCGACCACTAAAAAATGGTTGAAGTGCCAGAACACAATAAACGGGGGCTCTAGTTCCAGCACCCGCTCCAGGCTTTTTTTGAAACCCTTGGCCACCATGGCGTGGCTGCGGGCAGCCTTGAGTAAACTGGCGGCGGTCACCCCATCCCGTGATACGCCGCAGGCCTGGCGCAGCTCCGCCAGGGGCACGATTTTGCCGTGGTAGCCCAGCACCTTACCCAGGGCCGCCGCTCCACATTCCACGGCCTCCATTTGCAGCACGGTGGGGGTCTTGACCCGCTTGGGGCGGGGCGGGGTGGGGGGAATGAGGAAAACCATGGTGGAATCTGAACCCGGTCAAGGTCGGTCTAAAAATGGCAGTACAAAGACAATGGGCCGCTTCTGGGCCAGGGTAACGCGCCCCTCGACGGACACCCCCGCCGCGATCGTGTTGGGGGGCATGGCCTGCACCATCGGGGCCAGGTGTGCCACCACCTCGAACCCACCCGCATAGGGGTCTTTACCCTGGCGCGCTTGGCTGAGGGTGAGGACCGCAGGTTTGACCACCTCAGCTACCTCGGCCAGCACCCCCGGATCGTTATAGACCAACAGGGTTTCAGGCATCAGCACCACCGGCATACCCGGCTGTAGCTGGCCTCGGTAGCGGTTGTCGAAGATCAGCAGGGCCACCAGCTGCTGGCTAGCCTCGTCTTGAACCAGGAGCCCTTTGCCGTTGGTGGTTACCGGCACCCGACCGACGATGCTCCACACCAGGCCCAGGCCCAGCAGCACGCCGAGGGTGCCGAGGGGCAGCCAGGTCTTGAGCGTCACCAGCTTCATCAGCTCATCGAGCCGTTCGGGAGACGACAGCCGCTCGAGGGATTCCTGCCGAAACAGACTCCGAGTATCCTGCTCAGCCACGGCGGTTTACCCCCAGCTGGGTCAGCATCCAGCCAAACTTTTTGGCCCCTTCCGACACCTGTTGTAGGTCATCCATATCCAGCTCTTCGTCATCCATGGCGCTGCCTGGGGCATCGGGCTCGACCAGACGCATGCTGACGGTCTGCAACTGCTCCATGATTTGCATGGCGATCACCCGGTAAAACCGAGAGGCAAAGCTATCATCGACCTGGAGCTTGGTGGCGAGGGTTTGACGGGGTACAGCAAACACCAGGGACTCAGTCAGCGATCGCACCGTCACCGGCAGCGGGCGAAAGTCCAGAAATGAGATAATCCCTGGCATGCTGCCCTGGGAGAGGGTGGCGAAGACGGGTTGGTCACGGGTGCTGCGCTCTAGCCCCACAAAGCACAGGGCCAGCGGGTTAAAGGTATCTTGGGGGGCCGACATCGCCATCTGCCCATCGAGCAAAATGTAGAGCGACTCGACCGGCCTCCCGGCCTGGGAGAGCACCCGACCGGGAGGGATCGTCTCGATCTGGCCAAAGGCGGTGAGCCAGTCAATATCACTGTCGCGCAGTTCACCAAACACCGTCAGAACGTCGTTCCCCGAGCGCTCTCCCCAAAAGCGAATGCGATCGGGACGCTCAAAAAT
>JAIXUR010000467.1 GCA_027483425.1 Cyanobacteriota bacterium
CAGGCCGCCGCTGGGGTGCTCGATCTACAACAGGCGGTGGTCAACGCCTTGGCCGCCAGTGCCCAGCCCCTGACTCTGGTAGAGCTGGCGAACCTGGCCGGGGCCCCCGACCAGGTGGAGACAATCTATGCGATCGCGCGGCATCTCCATGCCAACCAGCGCAGCCTGGTCATCCAAGGCAACCCTGGCCATCCTGAGGCGATCAGGATAGCCGCGTTGCCCTAGAACGTCACTGTACCGTTGCCCTAGGGTTACCGAGGGGCTTTAGGATCAGGACAACGCGCCGGACAATGCGTCGGATTAATCCGACGCACCCCATGGGAGAGCTACCTTGCCTGGGTGGTCTCGCGCCCCTTGGGGACCCACTCGTTGTCGCGGCTGGAGACGGTAACGCCCTCAGCCCCCTTATCCTCAGCCTCTTACCCACGTCGCCGCGCCCTGCCCCTGCCAACGGTAGATTTAGGAACTATCCCAGGAAAGACTAGCCATGACCCCAGCCCTCGATCGCTTTTGGCCCCTGGTTCAAGGAGCCATGGCTCTCAACCCGGAACCATTTCACCTGATTGAAACCCTGCCCCAGGGAACGCGGATCGCCATGGTGGTGATCCTGCTGGCGGGTCTATCCCAGGCGGCCGGCCAGGGCATTGTGTTGTTTGTCAATCGAGTCACGCCACTGCGGTTTGGGCTGAGTTTGGTCGTGGCCGCCCTTCTATTCGCCGTCAGCACCGTCTTCTGGGTGTTGAGTGTTTGGGGAGCCAGCCACCTCCTCTATGGTGTGGATACCGCCTTTATGACGGTCTTTCGCGTCATGGGGCTGGCCTATGCGCCCCTACTGTGGAGTTTTCTCACGGCCGTACCCTACCTGGGGGTACCGATTTCCGTGGTGCTATCGATCTGGAGCTTGCTCTCCTTTGTGCGCGGCTTTGACTTGGTCACCGATTTAGATCGATGGCAGGTGGTGTGGTGTGCCCTCCTGGGCTGGGTGGTGTTTCAGATCATGCAGCGCACCATTGGTCGCCCGGCAGAGGCCTTGGGTCAGTGGATTACAGACTCCGTTGCTGGCACCACCCTAGTGACCAACATTCAGGGTTTAGAGCAAATCATTCAATCTGGATTTGGGGATCAGCCCGGCTCCCCGACCCAGGACAACAACAGAACCGATCGGAGGAGGTTGTGATGTCGCGACTGTCACCTCGCTATGTATTCCTCGGGTTGGGGGGCCTAGCCTTGGTGCTGGTGCTTCTGCTGCCCCAGCTGCATACCCTGATCCCGGCGTTTCGAGCCACCCTATCGGATACAGAACGGCTCACCCTCGATCTGGTCCAAATTGGCTTGATTGCTTTGATTCTCGCCGCTCTCCTGAGTCCGCTGGAATCCCTAGGATGGTGGGCTGGCTGGTATGGCGACCAGGTGAAAACCACCGCTTGCCCCGGCACGGTGGAGGATGCGGTGGCGGCGGATCAGGCTAGCCGCTATATTGTCTATCTCGATGGCATTGGGCAGTCGCAGCACACCTATTCCCCAGAGGCAGAAGAGTTTCTCCAGCGCCTAGGCCAGGCTGTGCCAGAGATGGTGTTGATTCGGGGCATCATGCCCTACTCGGTATTAAATCGTTCTCTCACCAGCGATCGCACCCTGTCCTGGTTCTGGCGGCTGGTCAACTGGTTGCGGGTCAAGCGTTCCCTAGGGATGTTGGGGATCCTGATTAACATTCACAACGCGCTGGTGGTGGCGGTGTCGGCCGATGGACGCTACGGCCCCATCTACAACCGGGGCATGGCCCAGCTGATCTATAACAGCTTGATCGATCATGGCTATCGGCCAGGCAGTCGGGTTCCAATCACGCTGCTGGGGTTTAGCGGCGGCGGCGAAATCTCCATGGGATCGGCTCCGTTTCTGAAGCAGGTCTTGGATGCACCCCTGGAGATTATTTCCATGGCCGGGGTGTTTTGCGGGCACAACGATATTTTGCGGTTGGAACATATCTACCATCTGGTGGGGGATAAAGATCCGGTGGAGCGTTTGGGGCCAATTTTCTTTCCCAAACGCTGGAAGCTGATGGCCCTGTCCTATTGGAACCGGGCTAAGCGGCGGGGGGCTGTCACCTTTATTTCCCTGGGGCCCGTGGGGCACCAGACCCCCGGCGGGGTGCTAGACCCCAATCAAAAACTGCCTGACGGGCGCACCCATTTGCAACAAACCCTGGACTGGGTGACTGAAATCTTGCAGGGAACGTTGCCCACCGAACACCAGCCCCCCGTCCGCCAGCCCAGCAGCTACGCCCTCTTCCAACAGGGACAGTTTAACCATCCCGACTATTACCCAGTCCTGCAAACCCTCGATACCGACCACTATCGACCGATCGCCCCCTGGATGGGACGGCTGATTTTGCCCACCCCCGACCAACGCCAAAGCCTCAACGGCGTATGGTTTGAGGTGTACCATGCCGAGGCTCCCTACGCCGATCTGGTGGGGCAAGTCGTGCCCCTGGGTTGGCAGGACAGCCCACGGGTCAAGGCCTATGGGGAAGCCGTAACTCGGGATCTGCATTTCAGTGCCGATGCCGACTACAGTCTGCGCCAGGGCAAAATTGTGCCGGAGCGGCTGAATGGCTGGCGTCTGGTTAATCCCCTGGAATCCTTAGCGGGGGCCAGACCCACGGACAATATGGTGGTGATGCTGAATGGATTGGTGGTGG
>JAIXUR010000598.1 GCA_027483425.1 Cyanobacteriota bacterium
CCAAGGCTATGCCCTGCTGGAACAGGGCTGGGTGAATGACGCGATCGCCGCCTTCCAAGCGGCCCTCGTCGGTCAGCCCAACTCTGTGGATGCCCGGCTGGGACTGGCGATCGCCTACCAGCGGGCGGGCCGCATCGCCGAGGCCTGGACAGCCTACCAGGCGGTGCTCCAGCTCAGCCCCAACAATGCCGTAGCGCTGGCGGCGGTGGGCGAACTGGGGGGCTATCGACCCGAGTGGCAGATATCGGGCATTGCTGCCCTCACCCGGCTGCTGGCCCAGAATGCCGGGGATACGGCAGCCCGCAGCCAGCGGGCCCTGCTCTACGGTTACCAGGGTCGCTTTACCGAGGCGCTGGCCGACTACGAACTGCTGCTGGCCAATCAGCCGACCCCCCAGACGATTTTGGGGGCGGCGCAGATCTATACCTTTAGCGGCGACTACGCCGGGGCCCTGGCATTGTTCAATCGCTACCGGCAGACGGGGCCGTTCCCCATCGAGGCGTTGCCCGCCTACGCCCTGGCGCTGCAGGAAACGGGCAATGCTGAGGGCGCGATCGCCCTGCTGGAGCCGGAGTTGCGGCCCGGCGCTAACACCGATGACCTCTCCCTAGGCCTTCGCAGTGGACTGGCCAACGCCTACGACGCCAGTGGCCAGACGGCCCAGGCCCTAGACCTGCTGCTGCCCCTGGAGGGCAGGGCCGATGCCCGCCTGCCCCTGGCCCGGACCTACAGCGCCATCGGTCGCCGTCAGCTGGACAGTTCTCTGTTTGAACAGGCTACGGTGCTCTACCAGCAGGCCCTGGCGGCGACTCCGACCCCCAGCTACGGCCTGCGGGTGGAGGTGGCCGACGTGCTGAGCGAATGGCCCGACACCGAAGTCCTGGCCCTGGAGATGTTTCAGCAACTGGCGGCCGAAAACCCAGCGGTGGTGAGTTTGGCGGTGAAAGCAGGCCTGCTGAGCTACAGTCTGGGCGATCAAACCGGGGCCGCCGTGGCGGCTCAGCTGTTGCCCCTGGTCACTCCCCTGCCGAGGTCTGGGCCAGAGCAGCGGGCCATTACCACCGCCCTGATCCGTCTCGACCATCCCGACCCGGCACTGCTGCCGGTGTATGAGGCCGTGGCCGCCTCGGTGGAGGCTCCGCTGCTGACCTATCGCATCGCCCAGATCTACCTGGATCAGGGCAATTTGCAGGCGGCCCGCGATGCCCTCAGCCGCTATAGCGCGACCCCCCTAGGCCAGGGCGACTGGGGTACGGAGCTGCTGCTAGCTGACCTAGAGCGCCAGCTGGGCGACCTGGAGGCCAGCGCCCGCCGCTACGAGGCGGTGATTGCCGCCTACCCTGGCCCCTCTGTCACCGCCGATGCCCTGCGGGGATTGGTCTTTGTGCGGACGCTGCAAGGCCAGCCCGAAGCCGCGCTGCCGGTGTACGAAGCGGCCATGATCGCCAACCCCGACAACCCCGACTATGCCCTGGGCTATGCCCTGCTGGCCTACCGCACCGGGCAGATTACCGCCGCCGCCGCCACGGTCACCCTGGACGACTGGCTGGGGTCGCAACCCTTGGAGAATGCTCCGGCCGAGCTGTTTGAGCTGGTCGGCGCACTCCCCGCCGACAGCAGTCGGGTGGACCTCTACTCAGCCCTGCTGGCCCAGCGGCCCGATGACCTGTGGTTGCAATGGCGCACCATTCAGCTGTTGGCCCTGACCGACCCCACCCTGGCCCAGACCGAGCTGGAGTCCCTGATGGCCGCCAACCCGGACGACCTCACGGTGTACTTCTGGCAGGGGGAACTGGCCCAGCAGCAGGGCAACCTGCCCCTAGCCGCCACGGCCTACCAGCGAATTCTGACCCAGGAGCCCGACCATCTGGGTGCCCTGAGCGCCCTGGCCGGGGTGCAGTTTCAGCGGGGTGATTTGCCCGCGGCCCGCGCCCTCTACGACCAGATGCTGGCCATTGACCCCGACTACTGGACGGCTCGCTATGGGATCGCAGAACTCAACGTAGCCGATGATCAAACGCTCTTGGCCCTAGAGCAGCTGCGCCAGATTCCGGTCGGTGCGGTGCCCGTCAACCTAGAGCAGCGCATCCAGGATGTGGAGTTTGATCTGCTCCGTCGCCGGGGCTTTCAACCCAGCTGGGATCGGTACTGACCGAGCTCCGCCCAGATCCCATGTCTTCCCACGGTGACCAACCATGTTTCGACTGTTGCGCCTGAGGCGATCGCAAAAACGACTGCTGCTCTCGGTGCTGCCCCTGCCCCTGGTGCTGCTGCTGGCCATGGCGGGGCCAGGCTGTACTCAAACCGCCGCCTGCGCCTGCCCCCAGGCCGGGGATGCGGTGGCCCTAGCGCTACCGGTGGCCAGTAGTCACAACGACCAGCTGTTGGAAAGCTGGCAGGCCTACCGCACCCGCTTCATTCAGGCCGATGGGCGGGTGATTGATCGCGAAGATGGCGATCGCACCGTCTCGGAGGGGCAGGCCTACGCCATGCTGCGGGCCGTCGCCGTCAATGACCGCGATACCTTTGAGCGCACCTATCGCTGGGCCCAAAACAACCTGGCTCGGGTGGATGAGGCGGGGCAACCCCGCGATCGGCTCTGGGCCTGGAAGTGGGGTCAGCGCCCCGATGGCTCCTGGGGCACCGTGGACGCTAACTTTGCCACCGATGCCGACATTGATGCCGCCACCGCGCTAATTTTGGCCGCCGAGCGCTGGTCATGCCCCCAGTACCTCACCGAGGCCCGCGCCCTGCTGGCCGACATTTGGGCCTACGGCACCCTGGAGCTACCCGACGGCACCCGGCAGCTGATTCCCGGCCCGGCCACCGCATTTCGCCTGGAGCCGGGGCAAATCATTCTCAACCCCTCCTACTTTGCCCCGGCCAGCTTTCGGATGTTCGCCGAGGTCGACCCCGATCGCGACTGGGACCAGCTGATCGACAGCGGCTACGGCATGCTCGACGCCCTGGGGGCCTTTTCGGCGACCGGGCTACCCGCCGACTGGATCGCCTATAGCCCCGCCACGGGCACCTACCACCAGCTCCCCCTCGATTACCCCCTGCAAAGTCGCTACAGCTTCGATGCCTACCGGGTGTGGTGGCGGGTGGCCCAAGATGCCGCCTGGTTTGGGGAACCCCGCGCCCAGGCCTACCTGGAAGCCCGCACCCCAGAACTCATTGGCCGTTGGCAGCAGGATGGTCGCCTGCCCGCCCGCCTCACCCTGGATGGGGCGGCCCAGTCGAGCTACGAAGCGACGGCCCACTACGCCATGCTCTACCCGGCGCTGCGGCGGGTGGATGGGGCGATCGCGGCGGAGATCTTGAGCCAGAAGCTGCAGCCGGTCTATAGGGATGGTTTTTGGGATAGCGATACGGCCTATTACACCCAAAATTTGGCTTGGTTTGGGTTGCTGCCGTTGGAGGTTTCGCCCGATCGGTTGCGAGAGTCGGGAGGGGGTGGTTGCCGATGATGACTCCCCGTTGTGCCAGGGGTGGAGTGGTGGGTGGGTTCGTGGGTCGCTACTGAATGGGTTGGCTATGGCGGAGACTGGGGCGGCGACCCACGCTACCTGTCCCCTGTTGCTCCTAATACAAATTTCTATTTTTAAGTGTCTACTATGTATTTCCCTTGGCTTTCCCAACGTGCTCGCCGTCGTCTGGCGCTCTATCTGGTGACGCTGTTGCTGATCAGTGGGCAGCCCCTGATGGCCCAGGAGGCGCCCAGTGGTGAGCAGGCTCCGCCCCTGGCTGAGATTACCCTGCCTAAGAATTTGCCTGCGGCCCCGGTATTGGCCCCCGGCCCACCTGGCCAATACGTGCTGGAGTTTAACCGCAGCCC
>JAIXUR010000277.1 GCA_027483425.1 Cyanobacteriota bacterium
CATGGGGGTGCTGCTGCTGCTGATTGTCGGCGGGTTAGTGATCTCGGTGTTTAAAAATCTCGATGCCGCCCTGGCGGCCCTGGGCCAGATCAACCCCGCCGCCGATCTCTGCTTCGCCCAAACCTCCTGCATTCTGGGGCCCCTGGTGTGGAATACCAGCGATCGCCTGCCCGATCGCCAGTTTCCCGGCCTTTTGCTCAAGGTTTTGCTGGGCTACCGCGATCACCTCTACCTGGTGCAAATTGTCGCCTACCTGGGCTTCCTGGCGATCGTCGGCAGCGCTTACTTCCGCAGCCTTAACCCACCCACCTCCACCTCCACCCCGTAACGCCCCCGCCCCATCCCGCCCCAAACCGCGATATACTCCCTTCGAGCCATTACCTAGGAAGGGATTACAAACCCATGGTTGCTGTCGCCATTCTGGCCGCTGGGCGCGGCACCCGCATGAAATCGAGCCTGCCCAAGGTGCTGCACTCCGTGGGGGGCAAATCAATGGTAGAGCGGGTGCTCGACGGCCTGGCCGACCTCAACCCTAGCCACACCCTGATCGTCGTGGGCTTTGGCCAAGATCAGGTCAAAGCGGCCCTCGCCCACTGGCCGGGGTTGACCTTTATCGAGCAGCGAGAGCAGCTGGGTACTGGCCACGCCGTCCAGCAGGTGATCCCCCACCTGGAGGGGTTTGACGGCGACCTGCTGGTGCTGAATGGCGATGTGCCCCTGCTGCGCCCTGAAACCATTCAAAACCTGGTTACGACTCACCAGGAGAACGGCAACGCTGCCACCCTGCTCACGGCCCAGTTCACCGATCCCACCGGCTACGGGCGGGTGTTTTGCACTGACCAAAACCTGATCACAGAAATTGTCGAGCACCGCGACTGTAGCCCCGCCCAACGCCAAAACCCCCGCATCAACGCCGGGGTCTACTGCTTTAACTGGGCTCAGCTGATGACCGTGCTGCCCCACCTCAGCGCCGACAACGACCAGCGGGAATACTACCTGACCGATGTGGTCAAAGACCTCAACCCCGCCATGGCGGTCGATGTGGCCGACTGCCAGGAGATCTTTGGCATCAACAGCCGCAAGCAGCTGGCCGAGGCCTACGCCATGCTGCAAGACCGGATTAAAGACCACTGGATGGCCGCTGGGGTCACGTTGATTGACCCCGACAGCACCACCATTGACACCACCGTATACCTGGAGCCCGACGTGGTCATTGAGCCCCAAACCCACCTGCGGGGCAAGACCGTAGTGGGCACTGGCAGTCGCCTTGGCCCCGGCAGCCTAATTGAAAATAGCCAGATCGGGGCTGATGTCACCGTGGCGTTTTCGGTGGTGAGCGATAGCACCGTGGGCAGCGGCGCGAGGGTTGGCCCCTACGCCCACCTGCGGGGGCAGGCCGTCGTGGGCGACGGCTGCCGCATCGGCAATTTCGTAGAAATCAAAAAATCGACCCTGGGGGCGGGCACCAACGTGGCCCACCTGTCCTACCTGGGCGACGCCACCCTGGGCACGAAGGTGAATGTGGGGGCAGGCACCATTACCGCCAACTACGACGGCTACAAAAAACACCCCACCGTGATCGGCGATCGCACCAAAACCGGCAGCAATAGTGTCCTGGTTGCCCCAGTCACCCTTGGCAGCGATGTCACCATTGCCGCCGGATCCGTGGTGCGCAAAGACGCCCCCGACAACAGCCTAGTGGTCTCTCGCGCTCCCCAAAAAATCTACGCAGACTGGCAACCCAAACACCAGCGAGAAGAGCAGCCTAAAGCCCCAGAGTAGTCGCCAAGGAGATTTCCAGAACAGAAGAGACCCCCAGTAGGGGCACAGGGCCTGCGCCCTTAGAAGGAAGCATAATTCTTAGGTATTTTCTTGGCCAGAATTATCCTAATGGCTGCCAAAGGCTACCCCCGTGACCAGGGCGCTGATGGCCGGAGTGATGGCCTGCAAAACCGGCGACAAAATCACCACAGAGGCCGCTGCGATCACAATCGTTGTCGCCAACCGCATCACCTGGTCAGAACAGGGCGGGGCACCAGGCCATGGGTGGCCGTAGCGCGTAGCTGGCGGGCCTGGGCCAGCAGTTTCCACGCCTGGGGTGACAGCACAGCGGGAGCTAGAAGCGCCAGTCCTGGAGCGATCTGGCGCTGGCGCAGGGCGACCAGGCCCCAGTGTAGATGCAGGTACTGATCCAGGGTGGTGAGAGACGGAATGCGATCGCGGTACCCCTCATTCACCCGCCCATAAATGCGCTGTTTGATGGTGAAATTTAGCGCCCGGCGATGGGCTAGGGACATTTTTTGCTCATGGCCCCCTGGCCACAGGGTACGGTAGGCCAGGCACTCGTTAATAAAGAGGGCGTCGCCGTATTCAGCCAGCTTGACCCAGGCGTCGATGTCGTCGTAGTTGGTGGTCATGGTGGTATCCCAGCCGCCCGCCCGCAAAAAGGCATCGCGACGGGCGGCCACCTGGGCCGGGGTGCCAAAGGGGATCTGATCCATCAGCATGCCGTAGTGGAGCGCGGCCTGGGGAATGTAGAATACCTGGCCGGGGCCGGTAGCGGGGGTGCGGCGCAGTTCGGTGCCGTGCTCGTCTACCTGGATGGCCCGCGCCGCGCAGAGCACGGCTTGGGGATGCTGGGCGATCGCGGCTTCCATGCGCTCAATGCAGTCGGGAGCGAGATAGTCATCGTCATCCAAAAACTTGATCCACTCGCCGCTGGCGGCGGCCACCCCCTGGTTAACGGTGGCGGCATGGTTGAGGTTGTGGGCATTGCGGTGGTAGACGACGCGATCGCCCAGGCTGCGTACATAGTCCTCTGTGCCGTCGGTGGAGGCGTCATCGGCCACTACCACTTCACAGGGCACTGTTTGGTTCAGACCGCAGGCGATCGCCCGCTTCAGCAACTCCAACCGGTTGTAGGTGGTAATCACCAGACTAAATTTCATCGCCCCAGGCTCCCTTAGCCAGCTCAATCCATCGCTATGGCTCAGGTTTCCCCGCCACCCAGGGGGATGCTCAGCCCAGAGCGGAGGTCTGGTGGGGCGATCGATAGGGACTGGATGGGAAGTATGCCCATCAAGCTCGTCATCTGGATATCGCACCCCTGTAGCTAGCTCCAGACTTCTTATTCTGGTTGGGAACTAGCGGCATCAAACAGCGCTTGAGCTGTTACGTTGAGGGTGCCAAGCTGAAGCGATCGCAGCTCATCCTCACCACTCAACGTCATGGCCTCGCTATACACCCCATCCCTCAGCTCTAGCACCAGAACCCTAGCCGTCTGCGGATCGACAATCCAGTATTCGGGAATGCCCAGGTCTTGATACTGGGTGCGTTTGGCGATGTAGTCTCGGTTGCGCTGCACTTCCCCTGGGCTGACAATTTCAACCACCAGCATCGGTGGCCCCATGGAAATCCGCAGCGTGTTGCGTCGCCGCAGCGGCTCAATCTGATCGTCGTGAATAACGGTGAGGTCTGGATAGCGGTTGCGGGGTTCTCCTCGCACCTCGAGTTCTAGGCCATGGCCTCTAAGACGACGGTGACCCACCATAGGCAGCAGCATTGAAAAGAGAAAGTTGGCGGTTTCAACATTGAACCCAGACTCTGGCGGCACCTCAATTAACTCTCCGTTAAATAACTCGTAGAGATTCTCTGTACCATCGTCGTAGGACAGGTACTCTTCAAAGCTCTGGAACCGTTGTTTGAGCTGAACCATA
>JAIXUR010000568.1 GCA_027483425.1 Cyanobacteriota bacterium
GCCTCCGTGAAAGGGAGGTGTCCTAGGCCTCTAGACGATGGGGGCCTAATTTTTTCGACATTTTTCAGTATAGGTAAAGGTTACCCCCTTGTCAAACCAATTGATTGCGGACGACCGGACTGGGTGGCAAACCACCGGGTTTGCCACCCAAGGTCTCAGCGTCTAGGCCAGCACCTCAAACGTCACCACCATGTCGTTGAAGTCGTTATCGCCACCGCCGAAGAGGTCTTCAAACTCAACCGCCCCGTTGGCAGAGCGGATATGCTCAACGCCATCGGCATTGGCGGCCCCAAAGGCAAAGTACACTTCGTAGGTATTGAAGTTATTCGGGTCGCCGTTGGCAATCAGGAAGGGAGCATATAAGCTACCGCCTGCCACCGTCGACTCAAACACCGACTCGGTTCCGTTGGCTGTTGTCAGGGCAACGGTTTCAGCCCGAGCCGCTAGGGCGGCCTCGGTGTACCCAGCCTGTCCAGGGGTGATATCGGCGATGCCATCGCCCGTGATATCGAGGCCGCCCTCACTATCCGCCACCTGGTAGAAGCCCACAAAGTTGTTGAAAGCGGCTTCTCGGTTGACGGTGAAGGAGGTCAGGGCATCCCCGGTAATGTCGCGCAGATCCAGGAACAGCTCAGGTACCTCAGGATCAGACGATTCCAAGGCGCTGGCATCAAACAGGGTGGTGCTGCCGCTGACTTCGTTGGCGACCACCACCAGGGGGTTGCCGTTCGGGCTATAGGCGGCAGAGATAAAGGTCACCCCTTCAGGCCCCAGATCGCCAGCGGTACCGGCTTCAGGATCGCCGCTAAAGTCGCGGTTGTTGATGAAGTCAACCAAAAACGCCTCGGTTGGATTGGTGATGTCGTAGGTCATCACGCCGCCGAAGCGTTCTAGACCAATAAAGGCATAGGTACGTCCATCGATTTCGCCGATCGCGATGCCTTCGGGCTCAGGCCCTTTGTTGTCGCTGCGATTGTCAAAGGAATCATTCTCAGCATTATCGGCGTTGAAGTCGGCGGGAAATAGCTCAGCGATCGTGGTTTCCAACTCCGCACCACTGTCGTAGACCAGGTTACCCTGGGTATCCCAAATGGAGAAGGAGCGGCCGCCAAAGGCGTAGAGCTCTTCGTAGAGGCCGTCACCATTGGCATCGCCCAGGGTGGTGGTAACGGTCAGCCGACCCAGAACTTCGTCAGCCTGGAGCTCGGCCGCGTTGGGAAATGCGATCGGGTCTAACTGCAAGTCTTTAACCCGAGCTTCTTCGCCAAAGCCATCATAATCGCGGGCATCCCCTTCGTTAGCGGTCACGATGTAGGTTTTGCCGCCAGCCTCATAGAGGGAAATAGCGTCGGGCTGGTACATGCCAAACAGGTTGGGGTAGGTGGTGATGTTGATGGTATCGTCGCGATCGCTCGCATCCAGCGGATTCTCAGCGTGGGACTTGAACCCCAGGGGCAGAATATCGGTGACGGTACCGGACGCAATGTCCACCACGGCCAGGGCGTTATTTTCTTGCAGGGATACGTAGGCGGTGCTGGAGTCACCGCTAATGGCAATGTACTCAGGCTCTACATCCTGGGCGACGGTGGCGTTGGGGCCAAAGATCCGCACCCCAGCCGCGATGAGTTCATCCTGTTGGTCATTAAAGGCGGTAAAGTCTGCGGTGGTGACGTTGGCCTGGGTGAGCTTTGTGATGCCCCCAGACACATCGATGATGCTGATCGAACCCTCGGGGTCAATGCTGTAGTCGTCGTTGGGTTCGCCTTCGTTTGCCACCAGCACCTTGCTACCGTCGGGGGTGAAGGTCAGCATGTCGGGTAGGGCACCCACGGTAACGGCATTGAGGAAGTTGCCGTCGATATCAAAGAACACCACGCGGCCGGGGTCGGTTTTCTCTTCGGCTTCGATCGCGATCGCCACAATGCCGTTGAAAATGGCCACGCTGTTGGCACCAGCCCCGTAGGCCGAGGGGTCGATATCAAACAGCTTGGTGGGGTTGCTGGGATCCTTAATATCCAGCACCTCCACGGCGGGGGCATTGGCGTTGACCACAAACAGTCGCTGGCTAGTGGGGTCGTGAACCACGATCTCAGCAGCACTGGCATCGAAGACTTCGGTCTCGTAGGTGCCCAGGGGCTTCAGCAGCGAGGGCTCGGTGACCGGTGCATCAATCACCGCATCATCACGGAATGTCAGGTTTTGAATCCGGGTATCCAGGGTGCGATCGGTTTCTGCGATCGCAAAGGGAGTGTCTTCGCCAAAGTTGGCGGCTATGTACTCTGCCAGGGCATCTTGCTCAGAGAAGTCAGCGGCGAAGGTGGCATTGCCAGTAACAGGTGCCGTTTCATCGACCAGGTCAACCCGGTTAGCCGCGTCGCCCGCAGGGAACGGATACCCATCACCACCGCCGGCCAAAAAGCTCAGGGTCACCATGCGGAACGTGCGGCTAGGATCACCGACTATTTCGCCGTCTTGGACGACAACATCGATATCCGTACCGTCTTCTGCCTCAATGGCCAGGGACTGAATCCGGTCACCGGGCTCTGCGGTGAGATCAAAGCTGAAGGAAAAGCCGCCGATCTGGGGAAACCGACCTTGGGTATTGCTGTCGTCTAGACTGCTAGCGGCCACCCCATGCTCCATCAGAGCCACCAGTTCCTCAGCGGTGACCGTAATCAGAGTCAGCCCATTGTTGAAAGAGAGGGCGTTGGCGATGTCGGTTTGAGAGATGCCACCCTCGGGCTTCACACCCGGAATCGCTTCGTTGGGAAGCAGATCGGGATCGCCGGTACCTCCCGCTGGCACCGAAATTCGACCAATACGATTGCGAATGCCGCCGCCGTTTTTCAGGGAAATGACGACGGTTGGATCGACGTCTTGAGCCACAGCCAGGTTGGCATCGGCGGTTAGGTTGCCGAGATTACTTTCCTCAATCCGCACCACGCTCCGGCGGCCTTCTAAGAAAACGTCGCTCACACCAAATACATTGCTTTCAGTGGCAAGGATGACGTCTCGCAGCGCATCGGTAATCGCCACAATGGTAGGATCAGCCAAGCCTTCCCCACCCACGTCGGACACCCCCTGCTCATCGGTGGCATAGGCCCCGCTGATGATGGGGTCATAGCTTTCGGGAATCAGAATGCCGTTCTGATCAAAATCGATCACCAGCCGCCCCACGTACTTGTAGTTGCCGTCGGTGTTGACTACGGCTACGGGGTTGCCATCCGCCCCAGTCTGAATGATGGGGTAAATCCCCTGGTTGGTATCACCAGCGCGAGGGCGATCGGTTTCATCGAATAAGCGTGTGTTAGAGCCGCCTGCAACAATAATGTCTACGTTAGATAGCCGTTGCGCTAATGCTTGCTCAATGGCGATTTGCTGCATGTGGGCCAGCACCACAACCTTGTCAATGTCAGGATTAGCGGCCAGCAGGGCATCGACATCCGCCTGGATTTCGGCGGCCAGAGCATCTAGTTGCTCAGGGGTGGGGACGCCGTCAAAGGGCTGAGGCAATACCGTCACGTCTCCAGGACTCGAAATACGGTCGATGGTGGGGGTCGTTGCGCCGACTACACCAATCTTCTCGCCATTCACGTCAATCACTGTAGACGCGGCAATGCTATTGGGTAGTGGAGCCTGGGCATCGGCTACGACCAACCCCGCCAAGGTCTCATCGGTGCTGAAGTCAAGGTTGCTGCTCAGGTAAGGAAACGCCGTGCCAGAAAAAGACTCGTCCAGATCAGTGGTAGGGTCGTCTTCTCCAGGGCTAATCAAGTCAGCGATTACGCCAGTGCCGAAGTCAAACTCGTGGTTACCAAAGGCGATCGCCTGAAATCCTAGGGCGTTTTGAATTAAGATATCGCCCCGCCCGATACCCCCAAAGGCATCGTCACTGGCGCTGAAAAATAACCCAGGAATGTAGGCATCCCCTGAGGATAAAACGAGGGTATTGGCAAAACCTTCTACCCCATCACCGTCAATATCTTGGCTTTGAAGGGCATTCAATACAGCTGAAAATCGAGGAGCATCATCAAGGGCCGGCACAGCAGCCTCTTGATCGGCGGCATGGAAGAGTTGGAGCGTGAAGTCAGCCATGGATAACACGGGGGAGTAACAGCATGTAGCTATTGCTACGAAGTCATATTCGGCTATTACCCACGGCCGTACTTCATGGGAGAACTAAGTAGTTGGTAAGTTCTGGTTAAAATTTGCTTAAAGCGCCTTCTGTAGGGTTACTTGCCCGAGAAGTGAAAAGTTAATGATGCCAACTCAGTAGGTCAGACAGGCCAGCGGCTTGGGGTTAAAATGGCTGCACTGACTAGTCCGTCTAGTTGGGCTAATTGCCTCAGTGGCACTAAACACGCTAGAGATAGTTCCTATGACAACCGATATGAAAACGATTTTGGTCACGGGGGGCGCGGGCTACATCGGTAGCCACGCCGTCATCGCCCTTCAGCAAGCTGGCTATAAGGTGTTGATTCTCGATAACCTGGTCTACGGACACCGTGACCTGGTCGAGACGGTTCTAAAAGCCGAGCTAATCGAGGGCAATACCCTGGATCAGGGATTGCTCAAAGAAATCTTCAGTCGCTACGACATCAGTGCCGTCATGCACTTTTCGGCCTATGCCTACGTGGGCGAGTCGGTGACTAACCCCAGCAAATACTACGAGAACAACGTGGTAGGGACCCTATCGTTGCTAGATGCCATGGTAGCCGCGGGGGTCAAAAACTTTGTGTTTTCCTCCACCTGTGCCACCTACGGTGTGCCCCAGGAAATGCCGATTACCGAAACCCATCCCCAGAACCCGATCAACCCCTACGGTGCCACCAAGCTGATGGTGGAACGTATTCTGACCGACTACGACAAAGCCTACGAGTTTAGATCGGTGCGCTTTCGCTATTTCAACGCGGCCGGTGCCCACCCCAATGGGCTGCTGGGCGAAGACCACAACCCTGAGACGCACCTAATTCCGCTGGTGCTGCAAACGGCTTTAGGGAAGCGCGATGCCATCAGTGTCTTTGGCACCGACTACCCCACCCCCGACGGCACCTGTGTCCGCGATTACATCCACGTGTGCGACCTGGCCGATGCCCACATTCTGGGATTGGAGTATCTGCTGAAGGGGGGCGAAAGCGCTGTCTTTAACCTGGGCAACGGCAGCGGTTTCTCTGTGCGGGAGGTGATTGATGCGGCGGTTCGAGTCACTGGCAAGGTGATTCCGGTGGTAGAGGTTGAGCGACGCCCTGGGGATCCGCCAGCTTTGGTCGGGGGCAGCGATCGCGCCCGCGACATTCTGGGCTGGAACCCCCAATACGCCGATATCGACACGATTTTGACCCATGCCTGGCAGTGGCACCAAAAGCGCCATGGTTAAACCGCGCCGGTGATTTGAAGTCAAAAAAGCCCGCCACAGGAGTGGCGGGCTTTGGCCTCGTGGCTGTAGGTTTTCCAGGTCTATAGCTAGGGCTATAGATTAGGCATTAGCCCCGGCCACTACCTCCAGAATTTCCTGGGTAATGGCGGCCTGACGCGCTTTGTTGTAGGTCAGGTTCAGGGTCTTAGCCAGTTCCTTGGCGTTGTCGCTGGCGTTGTTCATGGCGGTCATCCGAGCGGCCAACTCGCTGGCCGCTGACTCCTGGAGCGCCCGGAGAATCTGATTATTCAGGTATAGGGGCAGCAGGGCATCCAGAATCTGAACCGGGTCTTGCTCAAAGATCATGTCCTGGGGAAACTCCGTCGGAGCTGGGCCAGACATCTTCTCTCGTTCGACCTGAAAAACGCCGCCTCGGGTCGTGAGGCGAAAAATTTCGTCGTCGGCAACCTCTAAACCCTGGGGGTTGAGGGGCAGCAGCGTTTGAATCACAGGGCGGGAGCTCACCAGAGATACAAACCGGGTGTAGACCATCTCGACCCGGTCTACCTCGTCGGACAGAAAGAGCGACAGCAACTCGTCGCCCATGGTAGCGGCTTCATCGGCGGTGGGAATTTGCTCAATGCCGGTAAAGCTGGCGGCAATGGGCTGATCACGCCGCTTAAAGTACTGGTTGGCCTTGCGCCCCACCAGAATAAAGCGGTAGTTTACGCCCTCGGCGGTCAGCTCCTGGGCCCGAATTTCGGCTCGGCGGATGACGTTGTTGTTGTAGCCGCCGCAGAGGCCGCGATCGCCGGAAACCACCAGCAGCGCTACGGTTTGAACGTCGCGCTGTTTGAGCAGCGGCAGATCGGTCTCTTCAAATTTGAGTCGGCTCTGCAGGCCGTACAACACCTGGGCCAGGCGATCGGCAAAGGGACGGGTGGCCAGCACCTGTTCCTGGGCGCGACGCACCTTGGCCGCCGCCACCAGGCGCATGGCCTCGGTGATTTTGCGGGTGTTTTTAACAGATTTAATGCGGTCTCGAATCGCTTTTAGGTTAGGCATAGTGGATCCCTAAGGGGTCGTCGAGAGGTGGGAGTGGGGCTTGGGCCGCAATCCCACCAGAACAGGGGCCAGGGTACAGGCTTAAGCGGCGGTCAAGAAGGCTTGCTTGGCTTCGGCGATCGCCGCCTTGAGGATGTCTTCGCTCTCACCGCCAATCTTCTTCTCGGTGCGAATCAGCTCAGCAAACTTGGGCTTGCTGGTGCGAATGTAGTCACGCAGCGCCTTAGCAAACGCCACGATTTGCTCTACCGGCACGTCATCCATGAAGCCGTTGATGCCTGCGTAGATAACGGCCACCTGCTCTTCCACCGGCAGGGGAGAGTACTGGGGCTGCTTCAGCAGTTCCCGCAGCCGCTGACCACGGGCCAGCTGTTTTTGGGTAGCCGCATCTAGGTCAGAGGCAAACTGAGAGAAGGCCTGGAGTTCGTCAAACTGAGCCAGCTCCAGCTTCACCTTACCGGCGACCTGTTTCATGGCCTTGATCTGAGCTGCCGAGCCTACCCGGGATACCGAAATACCCGCGTTGATGGCCGGGCGCAGACCGGAGTTAAACAAGTCAGAGGACAGGAAGATCTGACCGTCGGTGATGGAAATCACGTTGGTGGGAATGTAGGCGGATACGTCCCCAGCCTGGGTTTCAATCACAGGCAGGGCGGTCATGCTGCCTTCGCCCAGCTCGGGGCTGAGTTTAGCGGCCCGCTCGAGGAGGCGAGAGTGCAGGTAAAACACATCCCCAGGATAGGCTTCGCGCCCAGGAGGACGACGCAGGAGCAGGGACATCTGACGGTACGCCTGGGCCTGTTTGGTCAAGTCATCGTAGACCACCAGGGTAGCTTTGCCTTTGTACATAAAGTACTCAGCCAGGCTAGCGCCGGTGTAAGGAGCCAGATACTGGAGGGGCGCCGGGTCGTTGGCGCTAGCGGTTACCACAATGGTGTAGTCGAGGGCACCGCGATCGCGCAGCACTTCTACAATCTGGGCTACCGAAGAGGCTTTTTGTCCGATGGCGACGTAGACGCAGACTACGTCCTCAGATTTTTGGTTGATGATGGTGTCGATGGCGATCGCGGTCTTACCGGTCTGACGGTCACCAATAATCAGCTCGCGCTGACCGCGGCCAATGGGAATCATCGCGTCAATGGCGGTAATGCCAGTCTGCATCGGCTCATACACCGACTTCCGCGCAATAATGCCGGGGGCTGGAGACTCGATCAGGCGGGTTTCAGTGACCTGCAAGTCGCCCTTACCGTCAATGGGACGAGCGAGGGCGTCTACCACGCGGCCCAGCATCGCCTCGCCCACGGGCACTGAGGCAATCTTGCCGGTGGCCGTTACGGCGCTGCCTTCTCTAATATTGATGCCATCGCCCATCAGCACCGCACCCACATTGTCTTCTTCTAGGTTGAGGGCGATACCCACGGTGCCATCTTCAAACTCAAGCAGCTCACCAGACATGGCGTTTTCGAGGCCGTAGATGCGGGCAATACCATCGCCCACCTGCAGCACCGTACCCACATTGGAGATCTTCACCTCCTGGTTGTACTGCTCAATCTGCTGCTTAATAATGCTGCTAATTTCGTCGGGTCTGATACTAACCATAGGACTTGCTCTGGATAAACCTACAAAAACACGAAACGTCAGATCACCCGCCCTGCTAAGGGGCAAGTTTGCGCAGGGCCGGGCTAGGCGGTAGTCGCCAACTGCATGCCAATGCGGCGAAGCTGACCCCGCAAACTGGCATCAATCACCTGGGAGCCAACCTTAATGATCAGCCCGCCCAGCAGGGAGGGGTCAACCTGCACCGACAGCTCGACGCTGTTGGCCTGGGTCATCGCTTGGACGCGATCGCGAATGGCATGCTGCTGATCCTCAGACAGCTCGACCGCCGCCACCACATCGGCTAAAACCGTCTGCTTCAGCTCGCGCAGCAGCGTTTGATACTGCTTCAGAATTGGCGTCAGGAAGGTCACCCGACCCCGATCGACCAGCAGCAGTAAAAAGTTCAGCAAGAAATCGCTGACCTTGCCTTCGGAAATTTGGCGTAGCACACCCTTTTTAGCGTCAGGCTCCATGAGGGGGTTCATCAGGAAATCGGTTAGCTCCTTAGAACTGGCTAGCACCTCCAGGAGGTCTGCCACTTCGGCACCCACCTGATCGATGGCGTTGTTATCTTCGGCAACGGACATCAGTGCCTTGGCATAGGGGCCGGCAATTTCAGAACTCAGTGTTGTATCGTTCATGGCTACGCTCCTTTGAGCAGGGCAATGCTGGAGTCAACCAAGCGCCGCTGCAGATCGTCATTTAGCTCGTCAGGTAGAGCCGCTTCACTGCGCTCAATGGCCAGGGTCGCAATGCGCTGCTGCAGTTCTCGCATCACCCGAGCCTCCTGGGAGGTAAGGTCTTGGGCAGCCGTGGCCCGCATGCGCTCTACATCGATCCTAGACTGGGCCAAAATAGCATCGCGGGTTCGCTCTGCCGTAGTTTGGGCCTCGGCCAAAATCTTTTTAGCCTCTGCCTGGGCCTGGGCCAGCTTCTGCTGCTGCTCTGCCAAAGCGGCAGCGGCTTGTTGCTTGCGCTGCTCAGCTTCAGAAATCTCAGTTTTAATGGCCGACTGGCGAGTCGATAGGGTTTGCCCCAGAAACTTGCCGCCAAAGTAATACAGCACGCCAATAATAATGACCAGATTAATCAGATTGGTTTCTAGGATATTGAAATCCAGCCCCAACCCACTTTCTTCCGTCGCTAGTAACCAACCAATAGTCATATCCCTACTTTCCGTCAACGACGCGGGCAACTCTAGGCAGATCAACCACCCATTCATCACCGATAGTCTAGGCTGCCAAAGAACCCAGCAGCTTATCCAAAATTTGTCGGCTCAGGCCATCCACCTGTTGCTCCAGGGTGGCCATGGCTTGGCTCTTCTGCTCGTCTAGTTCCCGCTGCACCTGCTCCCGCTGGGCCTGAGCCTCTTGCTGAGCAGCGGCAACGGTTTGAGCCGCAATCTTTTGCGCTTCTTGCTGGGCCTCGGCAATGACCGCTTGGGCCTGGCGACGGGTTTCACCTAGCTCCTGCTGATATTGCTTGGCAATGGCCTCGGCCTTGGCCAAACGCTCTGCCGCATCCACCTGATTGGCACTAATGTAACCATCACGCTCGTCTAAGACTTTGCCCAAGGGCTTGTAAAACAGAGCGTTGAGCGCCACTGCCAGCAGCACAAACTGTACCGCCATCAGAGGCAGGGTGGCATCTAGGTCAAATAAACCACCGCCCTCTTCAACCGTTTCAGCGGCCTCAACCGCCAATAACCAAACAAAATTCATCATTGTGGGTATGCCCTTTAACTCGGCCCAGGGCCAGCACTACAGAGTGAAAACGTAGATATCAACAGCCGGGGAAAGGCGCTATACCTTTCCCCGGCTCAGATCTATCTATGCGAAGGGGTTAGCAAACAGCAGCACCAGTGCCACCACCAGACCATAGATGGTGAGCGCTTCCATGAAGGCCAAGCTCAGCAGTAGGGTGCCGCGAATCTTACCTTCAGCTTCGGGCTGGCGGGCAATACCTTCTACCGCTTGACCAGCTGCATTACCTTGACCAATGCCAGGGCCGATAGCTGCTAGACCAACGGCCAAAGCAGCAGCAATTACGGAAGCGGCAGCGATAATAGGATCCATGTCTTTACCTCGGTTTAAACAGTTCAGAACAACTTAATCAGGTCGTAGACAACACGCACTGGGCGTTTTTTGGGGCGCGGTTCTAGAACCGCGTCGGCTGGCAGCACCTGCCCCACCAGCCAATACCAAACTGAATGCCCTTATCGGGGGTCATTCATGCTCTTCACCACCATGCCCCTCAATGGCCTCACCGATGTAAGCCGCTGCCAGGGTTGCAAAGATCAGTGCCTGAATAGCACTGGTAAACAAACCCAAGACCATAACTGGAAGTGGCACGAAGAGAGGTACCAGTAAGACCAGCACAGCGACCACCAATTCATCGGCGAGAATGTTTCCAAACAGACGGAAACTTAGGGAGAGAGGCTTGGTGAAATCTTCCAAAATATTGATGGGCAGCAGGATAGGAGTGGGTTCGATGTACTTGGCAAAGTACCCCAACCCTCGATTGCTAAACCCGGCGTAGAAATAGGCTAGGGACGTCAGTAACGCCAGCGCCACAGTGGTATTGATATCATTTGTGGGGGCTGCCAATTCACCCGAAGGCAAGTGAATCAACTTCCACGGTATCAATGCCCCAGACCAGTTAGAGACAAAGATAAACAGGAATAGAGTGCCCACAAAGGGAACCCAGGGCCGGTACTCTTTTTCGCCAATTTGGTTCTTGGCCAGGTCGCGGATGAACTCCAGGGCGTACTCCATAAAGTTCTGCAGGCCAGAGGGAATCCGCTGAATGTTGCGGGTGGCCAAGAAGGACACCAGCAGCAGCGTACCGATGACAAACCACGAGGTCAGAAAGACTTGACCGTGAAGTTTGAGGCCACCAATCTGCCAGTACAAATGCTGGCCAACCTCTAGCTTTGCCAGGACTAAGGGATGAATCATGAGCATAGTGAGCGCCATCTCTTAAATCGACTTCTCCGTCAAGACGGGCTAGGAAAAAGCATGTTATGATAGTGAACTATCGATCTGGGTAGCTAGGTTAGCCGGATGCCTCGGGAGATTTCGCTGGAGACTTCGGTAGCACCGCAGTCCAGAGGGTGTAAGCAATTAACGCCCCCTTGTAGGTCAAAAACCCGAGAAAAACGGGTATTACCTCCAGTTGATTCCACCGGGTAGACACCAGAACCAAACCAACCACAAGGGCTAGTCTGCCACTCCCTGACCTTGAGCCTCCCCGTCCGATATTGGCCACGCTTTTTGCCAACATCCTCAAGTAAACCACACCGCCGCACGCTCCTATTAAATAATTCAGAGCAATTGGAAGAGAGTAGACCAGCCAGACACTGACAAAAATCACGCCCGTGAAGGCCAGGGTACAAAGCAGCAGATTTTGCTGCAGCTGAAAGTACTCTTCCATAGCAGTCGTCGAGGCCGGAGGAAGAATTTGACCGTCGGTGGAACCGGAGTCTATTTCTGCCTCTGCCTCTGTCTCCGCCTCTGTGGCGGGGTCACTGTGTTCGGAGGGCAATGGGGCCACGAAAGCGCCTAATCCTTAGCCGTTAAAGGGTTTCACCTGTTCAACCAGGCCGTAGTAGATCATATCACGGCAATAATACTTAATAGACGCTTCCCAAAAGTAAATTCGTTATCTTCGGTCTAACGCCATGGTCGTTACTGTGGCCCTTGCAACAGGATCAGCTGTCGTTGGTGCAGTTGGCGCACTTTCTCAAGACTGACTCCACACTGGGTGAGCAGGTCGGCGACGGTGGCCATGGGCTGGTCGGCCGCCGAGTCCTGGTCACGCTCGCCCTCCAAGGTCGGTCTTTGACCATTGCAGGCCTTTAGCACCTCAAACTCTGTTTGATCTAACGCGGTGATCTGGTAGTTGTGGTCAAAGATGTTTTGGCTGGGCCAGCCTGACATACAGGGGTTGCGGGTGGGGATGGCCGCCAGCAGGTCGCTATCGTTTTCCCAGCTCACCCGAGGGTAGGGCGGGCGGGCCAGGAACCACTCAAAGTGGGTGATTTCTGGGTCGAGCAGTTCTACCAGGCGGTACTGATCGAGCTGGGAGAGCTGCTGGGCCCGCTCGAGGAGGGCGGGGTCGGCCCCCAGCAGGCGATCGAGCTGCCATACCTGGGGGTTAGAAAAGCCGACGAACTCCAGGCCAGAGGCATCGACTAAATCGAACAGACTGTCTAGGGTGTAATCGATCTCCTGGGGGTGCACATACATGTCGGCGAAGCACTCGTCGCGGTGGTTCTCCAAGGCCCAGCGATCGCGCTCTCGCTGCTTCAGCCGGTTGCCTTCGGGGAGCGTGGCAAAGATCTGCCGCCCCACCTGCACGCCATCGCGGTAGTCGCCCCGCTGGCTGCCCTGAACCAGGGCGATCGCCCGCTGGATCAGCGAAATTTCCCGGCGGCCAATGTCGGCGTACACAAATAAGTGAATAAAGCCACCGGGGGCAAGCTTGGTCGCCAACGCCTGGAGCCCTTTCAAAGGATCGGGCATGTGGTGGATGACGCCGACGCAGTTAATCCACTGAAACTCCCCCTCGACCTGATCGACGTCGTAGATGCTGAGCTGGCGAAAGCCCACGTTGGTGGCCCCCGATCGGCGGCAGCGTTCGGTGGCCGTTGCGATCGCCTTTGCACTCAAATCAATGCCCAGCACCTCAGCCTCTGGATTCAGGTGGCTGATATATTCAGTGCTAACTCCGGTACCGCAGCCTGCATCCAGCACCCGCACAGCCCCACCCTTGGGCAAGGCTCCGGTACAAAAACTGTGAACCGTGGGCCAGTACCAGCGCCAGTTATAGCCCGGTGGGGCCTGATCGAGAAAGGGCTCTGGGGGAAAAGGATAGGTGTCGTAGAGGCGGGCCACCGCATCGCTGACCGCCTGGGTTTTCATCGAGTCATCCATGGTTGAGTCTGTCGAGTTGTCCATAATCTACATCTGTCAGCTAATCTGTCAGCCCCAATCCTGATTCCTAAGTGCAATCCAGGCGTCTCCGCAGATTGATCCTTGTCAACAAACCGGCGCTGCCGTCAAGCCACGGATCAAGCCCCTGGTAGCCGGGGCTTGGGGCTCTCAGCTTTATCACGAAACGTTACAAAGCTTATCTGCCTTCTCAGGGGTGTGGTGGCCGTCCTCTATGATGGCCAAAGGCATTTGCCAATTCGGATGTGACACAGTTTTTAATAATCTGTGTTGCTGTCCTGAAACGGTTTAATCTGATTCCAGGTCAGCGAATAGCCTGACATCCATAGATACCGCATTCAGTGCCTGGCTTGGGCACCCGGCAGGTGAGGTTAACAACGCTTTACCTTCCAGCGGGTTCAGTGGTTTTTGCGCCGATTCAGGCAGAGTTCCTGCTTGGGCAGGGTGCTGACCCTCCAGCTGATTGATAGATTCTTTTTTGATACCGTCATTAAGTCCGCATAGAAGTCCGCATAGGGAGCCTTTGAAAACGCATGAGTGTTAAAGCAAGTGGTGGAAGTGCACTGGCGCGGCCCCAGCTCTACCAAACTCTGCCGGTGGCCACGATTTCCCAGGCTGAGCAGCAGGATCGCTACATGGGCCGGGGCGAATTAGAAGAGCTAACGGGCTTTTTTAATTCCGGTCTGAAGCGAGTGCAAATTGCTGAGATTCTGACCCGCTATTCCGAATTGATCGTCTCCCAGGCGGCCAACCGTATCTTTACCGGTGGCTCTCCCCTGGCATACCTCGAGCGGGTCGATGACGACCAACCCATGGAGAAAACCCGAGCCGGCACCGTGCTGAACGAGGCAGAAGCCTCTAGGCTGGGCACCGCTACCTTTATTGAGAGCGGCGGCGGGCTGTTTCAAAACCTCTTTACCTCGACCCCGTCTGGGCCGGTTCCCCCTGGGTTTCGCCCCATTAACGTGTCTCGCTACGGCCCTAGCAACATGGCGAAGTCGCTGCGCGACATGAGCTGGTTCCTGCGGTACTTGACCTACGCTATTGTGGCGGGCGACCCCAACATCATCGCGGTCAACGTGCGAGGTCTGCGGGAAATCATTGAGAATGCCTGTTCCTCTGCGGCCACTATTGTAGCGATCCAAACCATGCAGGCCGCGTCGCTCCGCTACCTGAACGGCGATCCCGAAGCCCAGGAGCTGGTGGCCCAGTACTTTGGGGTGCTACTGAGCGAGTTTAAGGCTCCGACGCCGTCCAATAAGGTACGCCAGCGCTCCTCCGCCGATCTGCAGGGTCTACAACTGCCTCAGATCTACTTCAATGCGGCTGAGCGGCGGCCCAAGTACGCCATGAAGACGGGGCTGTCAGCCGTTGAGAAAAATGACGTGATTAAGGCAGCCTACCGCCAGGTGTTCGAGCGCGACATTACCCGCGCCTATTCCCTGTCCGTGTCTGACCTGGAATCTAAGGTCAAGAATGGCGAGATCTCCATGAAGGAGTTTGTGCGTCGTCTGGCTAAGTCGCCCCTCTACCGCAAGAACTTCTTCGACCCCTACATCAATAGTCGCGCTCTCGAGCTGGCCTTCCGCCATATTTTGGGTCGGGCGCCGAGCTCTCGGGAAGAAGTGCAAAACTACTTCTCCATTGTCTCTGCCGGTGGCCTAGCCGCTCTGGTCGATGCCTTGGTCGATTCGAAGGAATATGCCGATTACTTTGGGGAAGAGACGGTGCCCTACCTGCGAGGTCTGGGCCAAGAGGCCCAGGAATGCCGCAACTGGGGGCCTCAGTTTGACCTGTTTAACTACAGTGCGCCCTTCCGCAAGACACCCCAGTTTATTACACTCTTTGCGGCCTACGAGCAGCCTCTACCGGATCAGCACCCCTACGGGTCTGGCAACGATCCGCTGGAAATTCAATTTGGCGCGATCTTTCCGAAGGAGACCCGTAACCCCAGTGCTACGCCAGCCTTCTTTAACAAAGACACCCGCCGCATTCTCATTCACCGTGGTCCCGGCATCAACAACCAGTTGAGCAACCCCGCCGCTCGACCCGAGCACCCAGGTTCCCTAGGGGCTAAGGTGTTCAAACTCGACCAAATTCCCGCCACGGGGAACACTAAGGCCAGCGTTCGCTATTCCGAAAGCTCGACCCAGACAGTGATCAGTGCAGCCTACCGCCAGGTGTTTGGCCGCGAGGTGTACTCGGGCCAGCGCTCTAAGGTCGCGGAGATTAAGCTGGAAAACGGGGATATTACCCTGAAGGAGTTTATTCGGGCGATCGCCAAGTCCGAAGCCTTCCGCTCCACCTATTGGTCGTCGCTCTACATCATGAAGGCGGTGGAGTATATTCACCGCCGACTGCTGGGTCGACCCACCTACGGTCGCAAAGAGACCAACGCCTACTTTGACATCTGCGCTAAGCAAGGCTTCTACGCCCTGGTTGATTCAATTATTGACAGCCAGGAGTACGCCGAAGCCTTTGGGGAAGATACCATCCCCTACGAGCGCTACGTCACACCGAAGGGGCTGGCCCTGCGCAGCATGCGGGCGGGTAGCCTAGCGGAAAGAGGCATGGTGCCGATTCCCGATACCAGCATGCCCCGCTTTGTGGAGCTGGGTGCGGTGACCGAAGACCGGGCGCTACCCGATGTGAAGCGTCGCTTGAATCAGGGTGTGAACCGCCAGCGTCAGCAGACCAAGGTGTTTAAGCTCACCTCCCTGGCCGATAAGCCCAATCTCAAGGTGATCACAGCGGCGGCCTACCGACAGATCTTTGAGCGGGATATTGCCCCTTACATTGTTAAGAGCGAGTTCACCGCCCTGGAGAGCAAGCTGGGCAACGGCGAAATTACTCTGAAGGAGTTTATTGAGGGCCTGGGCTGCTCGAGTCTCTATATCAAGGAGTTCTACGCGCCCTACCCCAACACCCAGGTAATTGAGTTTGGTACCAAGCACTTCCTGGGTCGAGCGCCGATGGATCAGGCGGAAATCCGCAAGTACAACCAGGTCTTAGCGAGCGACGGTATTCGCGGCTTTATCGGAGCTATGCTGAACACCCTTGAGTACGCCGATAACTTTGGGGAAGATACGGTGCCCTATCGCCGCTATCCAACCCTGCCGGCAGCCAACTTCCCCAACACCGAGAAGCTCTACAACCGGCTCACTAAGCAAAATCGCGATCTGATCGTGCCTAGCTTTGTCAGCGCCCAGGTCACCATGGACGTGGTCGATATGCCGCTGATGGCCGATGCTGTCGCTGCCCAGGCCGCCACCACGGCAGCGTTGGCGGCCACCGTAGGGCGGTCATCGGTAGACTCTGAAGTGTTGTCGGTGTCGATGCCTACCATCCGCTTCTATCGCCGATCGCCCGGGGCTAGTCCTGAGCAGAGCGATCAGATACTCATGGCGGTCTATCGCCAGGTGATGGTGCTGCCCGAGGGAGAGATTCCGGCGGAGTGGCGGTTGGTGGAGGCGGAGGCCGCGGTGAAGGGCGATCGCATGACACTGCGGGCCTTCATAGGTCAGCTGGTGCAGTCTCCCGCTTACCAAGCACGGTTTGTAGCGGCCTACCCAGCCCCGAAACTGGTGGCCATCATGGCTCGCCAGCTCCTGGGGCGGAACCTGGAGGCTGACGAGGCTGAATACCAGGCGATCGCGACCCGCCAGGGGGCGATGGCTGTGGCCGAAGCCATGCTCAGCTCAGCCGAGTACTTGCGCTACTTTGGCGAGCAGGGCGTGCCCTATCGCCGCGCCTAGGAGGCGGGTGGAGGAGGAGAGTGGCCCCGGCTACTCTCCTTACCGGTGCTTTGCCCCCTGAGGGGGCAAAGCACCGGTAAGCTTTGCGAATAGACTGCTGGATAAATCTGCAAATTGAATCGCAACGAAATGTTAAGCCTGGGCTTCAAAGTCAGACCAGGCTATTTGTTTTGGTGACTTGAGTAGGCATTGCTCAAGCCCTCAGATGGGCTTATCATCGGCCTTGAGAGAAACTGAGGAAAACTATTACAAAATATTTCGCAGCTTTGAAGAAGGCTTACGCAATGCCGGACAATTAATCGGGAAGGTTGCCAGGTCTGAGGTTCTATTTCTATAAAGAGTTAGCTCTGGCCCCAAACCCTTAAATGCCAGTTTCAAATCATCTGGTCATATTTTTCGGAGGAATCCATCAATGAGTATTGTCACGAAGTCAATCGTGAATGCCGATGCTGAGGCTCGTTACCTTAGCCCCGGTGAACTGGATCGTATCAAGGGCTTTGTTACCTCTGGCGAGCGTCGCCTGCGGATTGCTCAAGTCTTGACCGAATCCCGTGAGCGCATCGTTAAGGAAGCTGGCAATCAGCTGTTCCAAAAGCGTCCTGACGTTGTTTCTCCCGGTGGCAACGCCTACGGCGAAGAGATGACCGCCACCTGTCTACGCGACATGGACTACTACCTGCGGCTTGTCACCTACGGTGTGGTAGCGGGTGATGTTACCCCCATCGAAGAAATTGGTTTGGTGGGTGTACGCGAAATGTACAACTCCCTGGGCACTCCCATTCCCGCTGTGGCTGAGGGTATTCGCAGCATGAAAGCCGTGGCTACCTCCCTGCTGTCCAGCGAAGATGCTGCCGAAGCCGCATCCTACTTCGACTATGTTGTCGGCGCTATGTAGTAGTTGCGATCGCACTACTCCGTCGATTCGTTGTTGAGATTACGTCAGTTCTAAGGAAGCTTCACCCATGCAAGACGCCATTACTTCTGTTATCAATTCCTCCGATGTCCAGGGCAAGTACCTGGACGGGTCTGCCCTTGGCAAACTCAAGGCCTACTTCCAAACCGGTGAACTGCGGGTTCGTGCCGCTAGCACCATCAGCGCTAACGCATCTGAGATCGTCAAGGAAGCTGTGGCTAAGTCCCTGTTGTACTCCGACATCACCCGTCCCGGTGGCAACATGTACACCACCCGTCGCTATGCTGCCTGCATTCGCGACCTCGACTACTA
>JAIXUR010000276.1 GCA_027483425.1 Cyanobacteriota bacterium
CCCAATAGATGAAATTTCAGTTGGTAAAATTCGGTACATGGGAGGGCTATGGAACGCAAGAATATTTCCACTTTTGGATCATGGCAAAATTGAGTCGATATTTCCTGGAGACGAAGTTTCTGTAGTCGCTAGAGAGGGTAATGTCTGCCTGGTCTTACCCATTCACTTGGCACATTCAGATTTATTCAATAAGAGCAGAGAGAGAATAGAAGGTAATCTCAAAAAAAAGCAGGCTAAAAATTATAAAGCACCTGAACATAAGAATCCTCCTAGTGGTGTCTGGAATTTCTTATCTCATGCTTTTAAGCCATTTTCTTGATTAGTGAAGTGATAAGGCTATTCATTCCAGTTTTTTTAAGACTATAATCTCTCTTTTTGACAGCTTTATACAATCCGCCAAGTTCTACCAAGACTCATAAGTAGGCAGGACGAATAAAGTTCAAGATGGGTAGACTATCCACAACCGCTATCAATCAAAGCTTTGGACAATTATGAAGAATAAAGATCTGCGATTTGTCTGCTTCGTTGCCTTTGAGGTGCGTCTGGAAAAATTGGGCAAATGCTTGCAGACATTGAGCAGTGGTAGTCATGGGGTATTGGTAGGCCGTGCCCGTATACAAGGATCTTTTCCTTTTCTCAACCCTTAGCCACAGAACCCGGAAGCCGCCGGGATTTAACCTAAACCTTAACTATCACGGCTTTTGGTTGGCCGACTTAAACCGGCCCAGGCCAAAGTCTCGTTTTTGCTGGTGCTTAGTTTTGCGCCCCGTCACCCGCTGCCACCACATCCGAAAGCTCGACGGCTGCATAGAGCGCCGCATAATTGCAATCCACCCACTTCCCCCCTGAGAGCCCCAACCTCACCCTGGGTATCCTCAAACCACAGTTAGTTGAAGCAATGACCCCAGCCATAGCACGGGTAGATCGGCTGGCCTGGGTACGCGGTATCAGTGCATTGCCAGCATAGGTGCAGATTTTGAACCATTTGAACGGCACTGGTCGTCACCAGCAGATCCCTGACCTAGGGACTCAGGTATTGTTGGCCTATGCTGCCGCTGAGGGGCCGCAGGGGCAGGGCGCAAGGGACGAGCCTACGGCCCTGGCCTTGGCGGCCCTGCGCCAGCTCTTAGCCCAAGCCCAGATCACCTATTGGGAATGCCCGCGCCCCTGGCCCGCTACCGTCAACCCAGAAGCCGCACTTTCTCGGGCCACCGAGGCCTGCGACAACTACCTGCTGGTGCTGTCGCCCCGATCGCTGACCGATACCCTGTGTCTGCAAGGGCTACTGTTTGCCGTCAGCCTAAACAAGCGCATTGTGCTGGTGCTAGTTGAAACTGTGCCCATTGACCGTTTGCCAGAGCCTCTACAGACCCTGAAGATCATCGATTTTCGGGCAGCCGGTCGATCCCTGGCCTCCAGCCCAGCGGGGCAACTGCTGCAAACTCTGCACCACGAGGCCGACTACCACCGCACCCACACCCAGCTCTTGGTCAAAGCCCTCCAGTGGGAGCGGCAGTTGCGCGATCCGGCCCTGCTGCTGCAAAAGCCGGAATTGGCCCAATTTCAGCATTGGCTACGGATCGCCAACGGGCGATCGCCCCATCGGCCGATTCAGCTCCAGCGGCTGTACGTCGCCGAGAGTGAGCGCGATCGCAGGCCGCCGGGCTCTCCCGCCGCCGAGGAGCCCAGCTGGCTCCAGCGCTGGCTCGGGTGAGCGATCGCGGGTCGGCCCCTGGTCAGGCCCTGGTTAGAGTTGAGGCTCGCGCCCTAGCCAGGGCTGCAATTGTTCAAAGAGACGTGCTACCAGCTCTAGATTCTTAACCCCAGGCCGTTGCTCTACACCGCTGGAGAGGTCGATGCCGTCAGGGCCGTCGGGCTGTAGGGCGGTGAGGGCCGTGGGTACATTTTCTGGCGTTAGCCCCCCGGCCAGGAGCCAGGGGCAGGGCGGCTTAAACGACACCAGCCCATCCCAGTCGAGGGTGAGGCCCGTGCCGCCCAGGTGCTGAGGGTGGTAGGCATCCAGCAGGAGAGTGTCGACGTAGGGGGCATAGCCAATGGCGCGGGCTAGATCGTCAGCGGTGCGCACGCGAATGGCTTTGATCAGGGCGATCGCGGGAAGTTCGGCCCGCAACTGCTGGCACTGTTCCCAGGTTTCTTGACCGTGGAGCTGCACATGGCTGAGGCGAGCCTGGCGAGCAACGGCGCAAATTTCCGAGCGCGGTGCGTCGGCAAACACCCCCACGGTACCCACCCCCACCCCAGCGGTATCGAGGGCCTGGGTAATGGCCGCCAAGGCCTCGGGCACCAGGTAGCGGGGCGACTGGGGCACGCAGATAAAGCCGAGGTGGGTGGCACCGTGGCCAGCGATCGCCAGGGCCTGATCGACCTCGGTAATGCCGCAGATCTTGACCCGCATGTTAACTCTATTGAACATTCTGTCGAGGGGGTACCGGGAGATTTTTATAATCCATAGTGGTTAATCGGCTTGGCCCTGGGCCGTCGGTGTGGCCATGCTTTAAATTCTGCCTCTCAACATTTAAGTTTAAACCTCTAGCGGAGACATAACAGTGCTGCTTTCTAACCTACTGCTGACCTATACCGTGCCTACCACTCCGGAGTGGTCGTTCAAAGTGGCGCTGATTATGATCACCTGCAACCTGTTTGTCCTGGCCATTGGCAAGTACGCCATCCAAAAGCCTGGAATTGGCCCGGCGCTGCCGGTGAGCCTGCCCATGGTGTTTGAGGGTTTTGGCTTGGCCGAGCTGCTGGCGATCGCCAGCCTGGGCCACATTTTGGGCGCTGGTATGATCCTCGGCCTGGGCAATGCCGGACTGCTCTAGACGGCAACCATGGCCCCGCCCAACCGGTGCCTAGGCCGGTTGGCCAGGACGGTTACCTAAATCGATTGATAGAATAAAGCCAGAGACCAGACCCAAGTCCCCCGGAATTCCTGAGAATTTCCTCGGACATGGGTCTGGATTGGTATTTAGATGGCGTTCATGGGGTCTAGGCAATGCAATCCAGCTGGCGTATTGGGGCTATTTTGGGGATTCCCCTCTTTATCGATAGCTCCTGGTTTATTATCTTGCTGCTGGTGACGGTGTCCTACGGACTAGAGCCGAGCTGGCACTCGGCCTGGGGCAACCTGGCCTGGGTGATGGGGTTTGCCCTGGCGCTGCTGCTGTTTGCCTCGGTGCTGCTCCACGAGCTGGGCCACAGCCTGGCGGCTAAGTTTCAGGGCATTGCGGTCAACTCGATCACGCTGTTTTTATTTGGCGGCATTGCCGCCATCGACAAAGAGTCGAAAACCCCTGGAGATGCGCTGAAGGTGGCGATCGCAGGCCCCCTGGTCAGCTTTGGCCTGTTTATAGTGCTCACCGCCATCTCCCAAATCCCCGCTCTGCCCACCCCAGTGGGGGTGATTACCAGCAGCGTGGCCCAGATCAACCTGGTGCTGACCCTGTTTAATCTAATTCCGGGCCTGCCCTTAGATGGCGGCCAGGTGCTCAAAGCCCTGGTCTGGAAAGTCACCAATAGCCGGATCAAGGGCATTCGCTGGGCGGCCCGTTCGGGTCAATTGCTGGGCTGGCTGGCGATTACCTTTGGGCTGGTCATGGCCGTGTTTTACCAGGCATTTTCAGGTTTTTGGATTGCCGCCATTGGCTGGTTTGCCCTGCGCAACGCCGCTGGCTACAACCAGATCACCAACCTGCAAGAGGCCATGCTGGCCCTCACCGCCGCCGATGCCATGGCCCGCGATTTTCGGGTAGTCGACGCGACGATGTCGCTGCGGCAGTTTGCCGATACCTACCTGCTCGACGAAAACCGCGCTCCGGTGTACTTTGCCGCCTCTGACGGGCGCTACCGGGGCCTGGTCAGCATCGAAGACATGCGTGACATCGAGCGCAGCCAGTGGGAAACGACTCCCCTCAGCCAGATTGCCCAGCCCCTCCTCGACATTCCGTCGGTGCGGGAGGGCACGTCCCTCACGGAAGCCATTGACCAGCTCGAAGCGGCGCAACGGCCTCAGATCACGGTGCTGACCCCAGCCGATGCCGTGGCCGGCACCATCGATCGGGGCGATGTGGTCAGGGCGATCGCCGATCGCCTAGGCCTGCGCGTTTCCCCCGCGATGATTCAACGCATTAAAGACGATGGCCAATACCCGCCGGGGCTACAACTGCCCTCGATCGCAAAGTCCGTGATTGAAGAGGCCAGAGCCTGACGAGGGTAAGGTGAGGATATTTTTAGTCAAGAAAAGATCCCCAGGTAGGGGCGCAGGGCCTGCGCCCTTGAGGGTCAGCAAAATACTGCGGTATTTTCGCTGCCAAAATTGTCCTTAAACCCTTCTCCCTAACCCATCCCAAATTCGGCGACCAAGGACTCATCCGAGTCATCGGCAATGGTGGCCACAATGGTCATCAACCGGGAGATCTCGGCGGCAGAAATATCCTTGAGAATGCGGCTCGAAATCACCAGCACTTGATCCCCGGAGATACCAAAGCGGGCCTCTAGGGTTTCGTTACAGTTCTTTTCAAGCAGTTGCTTCATCAGCCGAGGCTCGTCCTTGGCCGGTAGCCTCAGCACGGGCGACCAGGCCGTCAAGGTATCGGCCTCGGTTTCGCCGGTTAGCTGGGCGTACACCTCGACACTGCCGTACTTAAACCGCCACAGGTGGCCTTCATCACTCTGGCTCACCATTGCCCCCTCCCCCTGATCGAGGCTCGAGATCACGGCCTCAATGGTGTCCACGTAGGACACCAGCTCATCCTCAGCGGACGAGGTGGAGTAGGACAAATCCATATCTATTGCGTCACTAGCCATAACAGATCCCTGGTAGCTATTGCTGAATCAACCCATGGCAAGGCCAGACTAGGGCGGGGCGATCGTGCCTAAACCGTCCGAAGGTGAAGACGGGCCGTCCATCACCGTCAACCCTGCCGTGGCCCTTGCTCAACCATCCCAACTGTAGCCCTTAGCGCTATCGCTGACTATCCCCCGGATAGATGTCTAGCCAACCCACCCAGACTACCGCACCCGGTATCGTGCCTGCAGCCACCGCAGCCCCAGCCAGCCCAGCCCGGCCCCGATTAGGTAATACCCAAAGTCAGAGGGGCTAAAGGTGCTGCCCAACACCAGTCGCCCCGGCAGGGTGGCCCGCACGGCCTGGAGCCAGTCTGGCTGCCAAAGCTGCAAAACCTCCAGCAGACAGGTGGTTCCCAACACCCCCAGGGCTACCCAGCCAGGGGCCAGGCGCGGCCAAATCAACGCCACCAGCGCCATGAACAAAATAACGTAGGGAACACCGCCAAAGGAGTTGTTGAGCCAGCTACGCCCTGGCCCTGGGTAAAACTTGCCGAGGGTGCCCAACAGGGTGATGGCCCCAAAGCTCCAGAGCAACACCCGGCGATAGGCTCCCAGGGAGCCCGAAAACAGCTTGAGAGTCATCCGGCCGCTTCTATCTGCTCCTGAAATTGGTCTTCTAGGGTGTCGAAGCTGTAGTCTCGCACCTCGGGCACCTCGGGCGGCACCGCAAACCCATTGATGGTGCAGGCCAAACGCCGCTCAGGGCGCGAGGAATAGCGGCAGAGATGCTCAATAAAGTGAAACACGATCTGGGGATCTGACCATTCCATCTCGGCCCGCTGCTTCAGAATAATCAAGGCTTCTTTATCGCTCATGGGGCTGCGCCATCCCTTGCGCTGGCGACAGGATACCCAGGCATTCAGCACCTGAAAGATCCGCGCTAGGGTATTTTGCGGAATCGCCCGCTGGGGATACTGCTCGAGCACCTCGGCTACCTCATCGAGTCCGGCCGCGCGGGCTAGCTGGGTGCTTTCCCGAAACAGAATCTCCATCTGGGCGATGGCTAGGCTGTGATCTGAATACTCCTGCTGGAGGCAGCGGTCTTCAAGGTAAAGCGCGCCCAGGTTTTTGAAATGAGCCGCTAAAAACAAGGTTTTTTTATCGCGATCGCTCAGATCGGCAAGGGTGCCATAGGTCAGGCACAGATCAGCCAAAAAGATCGACTCTTCGTATAGCCAAGCCTGCCTGTGCTTGAGCAGACTGCGCAGCAGCTTGATAAAGTTGTGAAAACTCGGATAGCTCATGGGTCAAGAATTCCCTGAGAAGGCTTGCAGCAAACAGACCACGGCACCACTAGATGGATGTTGCGAGCCATGCAGAGGAAGGGCTGTCCACACACCCATCGCTAACTGCCCGCGGATTGACGAAGCCACTTTAGAAGAGTATCGCTGTTTGGCTCGCACCTAACCTCTCACTGCCGCATCAGTGGAGCCAGATCAATCAATGTTTCTAGGGAACACCCTAAGTTTAAAGCAAAATTATCTTCTAGGGACGGGCGGCGGCGTATTTACCCCCCCCATCCCCCTAACGGGGCAAGGCCACCCACAGCCCAGCTTGTTTACAGTAAATCTAACGAGATCAACCAATCGGCTAGGCCATTCAAAATCAGCTGTACTCCAATCGCCATCACAAACAGGCCCAGTAGGCGGCTCATGGCCTGAATGCCGCTGGCCCCCAGCACCTTGAGCAACAGCGTAGACGATCGCAGCGATAGAAAAATCACGCCCCCAATCAGGCCGATGGCCGCCGCGATCGCCAGCAAATTCATCGCCGTGGGCACCGAGAAATCACCCCCGGCCTGGGCGGCCAGCCCTAGGGTGACGGCGATCGCCCCCGGCCCCCCCAATAGCGGTATGGTCATGGGCATAAAGGCAATGTCTTTATGCTGGTCGATGCGCTGCACCGCCTCCTGGCTATCGACATCGGTGAGCTTGGGGTCAGAGTTCATTGCCTTCCAGGCCGCGTGGAACACAACAATGCCCCCGGCAATGCGCACCACCGCCAGGGATACCCCAAAAAACCGCAGCACGCTGCCCCCCACCAGCAAAGTGCCAATCAGCAACACCATCACGTTGCGAGCAATGTTGAGGGCGTAGCGGTTGCGCAGACTCGCGGGCACCCCCGAGGTCAACACCAAAAAGATCGGCACGGCACCAATGGGGTCTACCACCGGAAACAGTGCCGCAATGGTGCCCACCATAAAGTCAAAAAATACACGCACCGCCGTTCGCTCCCGGAAAAATGCCGCCTGACGATGAGTTTAGCCCCTTGCCTGGGCCGCATTGTATCTTCCGACGCGATCTCTACCCTAGGAACCCATCTCTCCCTACAGTTGGCCATGGGGCCATCCCTGGGTCATCGGTGTATCCCCGCTCCAGGTCAGGACACTAAACCCGCCTGGGCTACGGCCCTGGCCTCCTGGCTCCGTTGCCTAGGGGGTGGGGAGCGTCGCCCTCGGGGCAGGGACAGCAGTGGTGCAGGGGCGGCGGCTGGCGACCCTGGCCCAGGAGCACACTGGCCAGAACCGTCCCCGCGCCCCGCAGTTGCACCGGAGCCAGGGTTTGCTGCAAAAA
>JAIXUR010000073.1 GCA_027483425.1 Cyanobacteriota bacterium
CGATATAACGGCGTGCAAACCCTCTAAAGGGCTTCGATTCACATCATCCACGAGCTCTACCGCCTCGGCTTTGCCGAAGTGCGCGAGTGGAGCAAACCCCAGCCCATCGAGCGCATCAACGAAATCATGCGCATCCTCACCCGTTACGTGCTGCGCTGAAGCCCATCAGGCATCCAATCAGGAATTACGACAGCTTCAGCACCGCCATAAACGCCTCCTGGGGCACATCCACGGTACCAACAGCCTTCATACGCTTCTTACCCTTGGCTTGCTTTTGCAGCAGCTTCTTCTTCCGGGAAATATCGCCGCCGTAGCACTTGGCCAGCACATCTTTGCGCAGGGCGGGGATACTTTCGCTGGCGATAATCCGGCTGCCAATGGCCGCCTGAATGGGAATTTTGAACTGGTGGCGGGGAATCAGTTCCTTCAGCTTTTCCACCAGGGCTTTGCCCACAAAGTAGGCCTTGTCTCGGTGCACGATGGAAGCCAGAGAATCGACCGGGTCGCCGTTGATCAGCACGTCTAGGCGCGACAGATGGTTTTCTCGATAGCCAATCAGGTGGTACTCCATGCTGGCGTAGCCCTTGGTGCGCGACTTCATTTGGTCAAAAAAGTCGGTCACCACCTCCGCCAGGGGCACCTCATAGATCAGGGTCGTGCGGCCCTGGGCCAGGTATTTCATGTCTTTAAATTCGCCCCGGCGGCCCTGGCACAGCTCCATCAGGGCCCCAACGTACTCCTCGGGGGTGATCATATCGAGCTGGACGTAGGGCTCTTCGATCTTTTCGCGAGCCTGGGGATCGGGCAGGGTGCTGGGGTTGTCGATTTCGAGCACCTCCCCCTGGATGGTGGTGACCTGGTAGATCACCGAGGGGGCAGTGGTAATCAGATCGAGGTTGTATTCCCGCTCGAGACGCTCCTGGACAATTTCCATGTGCAGCAGGCCCAAGAAGCCACAGCGAAAGCCAAACCCCATGGCGCTGGAGGTTTCGGGTTCGTACTGGAGGGCCGCATCGCTGAGGCGCAGCTTTTCGAGGGCTTCGCGCAGTTCTTCAAACTGGTCCGAGGCGGTGGGAAACAGGCCGCAGAAGACCATGGGCTTGGCTTCGGCGTAGCCGGGTAGAGCCGTCGTCGCCGGATTTTGCACCAGGGTAATGGTGTCGCCCACTCGGGCATCTTCCACCGCCTTGATCGAGGCAGCAAAGTAGCCCACTTCTCCGGCGTGTAGCTCGTCAACCTGGATCTGGGAGGGGGCCAAGACGCCCAGTTCGTCGACCTCGTACTCTTTGCCCGAGGCCATCAGCCGCACTTTGTCCTTGCGGCGAATGGTGCCATCCATCACTCGAAAATAGACGATCACGCCCCGATAGCTGTCGTAGTAGCTATCAAAAATCAGCGCCCGCAGGGGTTGGTCGACGGTGTCTGCCGGGGGCGGCACCAGGTAGACAATCGACTCGAGAATTTCGTCAATGCCGACCCCTTCCTTGGCCGAGGCCAGAATGGCACCGCTGCAATCGAGGCCGATAATCTCTTCAATCTCTTCTCTGATGCGTTCGGGTTCGGCTCCGGGCAGATCGATTTTGTTGAGCACCGGGATAATTTCCAGGTTGTTCTCGAGGGCCAGGTAGACGTTGGCCAGGGTTTGGGCCTCAACGCCTTGGGAGGCATCGACCACCAGCAGCGCTCCTTCGCAGGCGATCAGCGATCGCGACACCTCGTAGGAAAAATCGACGTGGCCGGGGGTGTCGATCAGGTTGAGAACGTAGTCTTTGCCGTCCTGGGCCTTGTAGTTCATGCGGGCGGCCTGGAGCTTGATGGTAATGCCCCGCTCCCGCTCCAGATCCATGCTGTCGAGGAACTGGGCCTTCATCTCGCGATCGCTGACAGTGCCCGTGCGCTGTAATAGCCGGTCCGCCAGAGTCGATTTGCCGTGATCAATATGGGCAATAATCGAAAAATTGCGAATTTGAGAGACGGGAACCTCTGTCATAGAAGGCTTACCAGCAGTGGGAGTTTACAGACTTTAATATTGTATCCTTTGCCTGGGCGAATGCCCGGCGGTTTGCACTGCCACAATGCCCAGGGGCTAAACCGAGGGGCGACACCCAGGGGCGATGTGGGATAAACTTGTTATGTCAACATTCCTATATCTAATTTTTCATGAGGTTAGGGATGGCCGTACTAAACCCACCTACCCTTGGGCTTAGACTAGGAAGACATATACCATCACCTACCTGGCTGTCAGGCTAACCCCTATGCAAAACTCTGCCCCCTCTGCCAGCGAACGGTCGGCGGAAAAGGTCGACCTCTCGGTACAAATCGATCGAGAGCTGCTCGACCAGGTTACCCACCTCAGCTCTAACCCCAGCAAGGTGATCGAAGTGGCCCTGCGCCAGTGGCTCCGGGGCGATCGCCGCTCCGAAGACGACCTGGTGCGCCAGCTCCCCCGCAACCCCACGGTGCCCCCCAAGGGCGAGTGGAACGACTAGGGCCGGGTTTTGCCCGCCCCCTGGGACTCGATCGCTTCGCTTTGTGATCAATTCCCGTTCTACTAGAGCCATTGGCAGGGTCGGTTGGATACCATGGAAGCGTTAAAGCTCCATAAAGCTCCTAACACCCATGCGATCGCAACGCCCCCTGCCGAATCTAATTACCCCCAACGAAGAGACCCCAGGTGAACCCCTCTCGGCCTGGGTGATGGTGCTGAGTCCCAGCGGGGTGGTGGAGTCAGTACAGGCGGCGGGTACTCAGGTGCTGCCGCCTGTACTGACGGCCAACTGGGTGGGGCGATCGCTAGCCGAAATCGTCTCCTTTGCCTCCCCCAATGCCCTAGGGCAGGCCCTCAATACCCTGGCCACCCATCTGGAAACCCTGTATCTCCCCGGTCGTTGCCCGCTGGGATCCCACAGTATTGATGTGAAGTGGGTGCTACAGCCCCTCGTCGGGCCCGATGGCCGTTTATTTCGCGTGGCCGCCACGGGCTACCTGGCTAACCTGCACGGCCTAGCCAGTAGCGCCTGGCTGCGGGCGATGTCTACGGTGGCGATCGCCCCAGAGCCTGCGGTCGGTGCCCAACTCCAGGTCTCCTCACCTCGGCTCAACCAGATCACCCGCAACGTTCGCTGGACGCTGGATTTAGAAATCATTCGTCAGCAGACCGTCGAGGGCCTGGGCGATTTGTTTGGGGTGGAGCGCTGTTTGGTATACAGCTGCGACGCCGCTCCGGGCATGGCCCCCGAGGCCGCCACCGTAGCCGCCCAGTACCTGCGTACCGACGATTTGCCCGACTGGCGAGGGCAGGTGTGGCTGCTGGCCGAGGCCCCCTACCTTAACGCGGCGGCCCAGGGCTCGGTGGCGGTGGTGGAGCCGAGACGGTCTGCCGATCCAGCGGTGGTGGCGGTGGCGACCCGCTACCAGAGCACCATCAATGGGTTCATTGTGCTCCACGACCGGCCCACGCGCGTTTGGTCGGAGATCGAGCTGAACCTGCTGACCGATTTGGCCGACCAGGTGGGTACGGCGATCGCCCACGCCACCCTGTTTGGCGAAAGCCATGCCCTGGCCATTAAGCTACAGCAGGCCAACGCCAGCCTGATGGAAAAGCAGCTTGAGTTTCAAGAGGCCCGCCGCCAGGCCGAAGAAGCCCGCTGCCAGGCCGAAGAAGCCTCGCGGCTGAAGAGTGAGTTTTTGGCCAACACCTCCCACGAGCTGCGCACCCCCCTCAACGGCATGATCGGCTTTCTCAAGCTGGTGCTCGACGGCATGGCCGACGACCCCGCCGAGCAAGAAGAGTTCGTTGAAGAAGCCCACAAGTCAGCCATTCACCTGCTGAACCTAATCAACGATGTGCTCGACATCGCTAAGATCGAAGCGGGCAAAATGCAGATCGAGATGGGGCCAGTTAGCCTCAAAGAGCTGCTCACCGACGTGGCGAACAAAATTCGTCACCAAGCCGACCAAAAGGCCCTGTACTTTAACATTTTGCTGCCCGCCACCCGCGACGACATTACCGTCAACGGCAACTACCAGCGGTTGTTTCAGGTATTAATGAATCTGGTGGGCAATGCGATTAAGTTCACCCATGAGGGGGGCATCACCATCAGTGCCGAGGTCAAGCCCCAAAAGATCGAGCGCCAGGGTAAAATCTGGCCCGGCGTGGTCAAAATTAGTGTGGCTGACACCGGTATTGGCGTTTCCCTCGAGAAGCAAGACCGCCTGTTTCAAAACTTTAGCCAGGTCGACGGCGATCGCACCCGCCAGTACGGCGGCACGGGGCTGGGGCTAGCGATTTCCCAGCGCCTGGTGGAGGCGATGGGCGGCGTGGTGCAGTTTATTAGCATGGGCGAGGGGCTGGGCTCGACGGTGACGTTTACGACGCTACTGTACCAAGAGCCAGTGGTGATCGATAAGGAACCCGTGTACCCGCCGAAGTAGGCTACCGCTGCGATTTTACGGGAATCTGGAGATAGTGGTCTGGGCTGGCGGTGATGTTGTGGATCAGTTTGTATCACCCATACCTAAGAAGCCTTGGGGTGGTAAGCGAAAACATCAACAGAGATTGAACGGATGGGCTGGGCTTTACTGTGTAACATTTCGCGAATATTCTCTGTTGTTTCTCTGCTAAAAATTTCTTCGCCACAATTAGTACAAATAGTTGCGGGAATGTTCTCAACCAAGTAAAAGTTGCCCTCGATTTGAAAGATTTCGGTTCTATATTCTGTCATTGATTCGGTGGAATCGCAAACATGACATTTAAACATTATGATCTCCGATCTCTGTAGTTAATCCAAACTGTTTGATCTGGTTCATAAAGGGTAATTATTCTTACTGTATCTGACTCCATAAGCGACACCTGAATATGCAATGCCCGATTGGTTTTTGTAAACCCCAAAACCAAACAACTGGGCGAATACTTGTCTTCTGGATAATCTTCAATAACCTCTAGGCTATCCGAGGCTTGGCGAATTTCTTGGTCGCTAATATTGCGCTCGACTGATCGCCTGAAAGCATGACGTGTAAACTCAAATGCACCTCTCTCTAACTGTGATTTGACCTCCGCCAGAGATTTCATTCTATCCTCACTATCCCGGATTTTTATATTGCCCAGCACTCACTTGATGGTGTGCTTAGCTCCACCTCACTCCGCCCACTCACCACCATGCCACCACCCGCCGCATAGCCGATACCCTGCCGTACAGGACATCTTCGCAGCAATGGCGGGGCTGAGCTTGGGGATATCAGCCATAGGCGCGGGGGCGCGGTAGGCAGGCTAATCCTTTATACATAAATTGCCCCAGGGCGTTGAGGCGCTAGCGCTCTTGGTCGAGATCGATCTTGAGCGTCAGCCGCAGGGGCAAAAACAACTGCCAGCGAATGGCGATCGCCCGCATGCCAAAAATCACCCCCATGGCGATCAATCGGCCCAGGGGCGAGGGCATCACCCGCAGCATCACCACGTAGAGCAGGCCACCCAGCACAATCGGCGTGGCGTAGAGTTCGCGGGACAGCAATAGGGTGGGTCGATGGGTGACCACATCGCGAATAATGCCCCCCGCGATCGCCGTCACCAGCCCCATCACTACCGCCACTGCCGCAGAATGGCCAAGGGCCAGAGCTTTGTCGATCGCCTGCACCGCAAACAGGGCCACCCCCATGGCCTCCAGGTAGGACAGCCACCGCAGTGGCCTTTTCAAACTCAGCCGAATGCCCAAAAACGTGGCA
>JAIXUR010000207.1 GCA_027483425.1 Cyanobacteriota bacterium
ATAACCCCCCACGGCTTTTTGGGGCAGAGTATCGGCAAAGTGGTTGTAGCCGTAGAGGCGGGCAATTTCTTCAATTAAATCGACCTCCCGTTCCAGGTCGCGGTAGCGGTAGGGCGGTACCGTCACCGCCCAGGCCCCAGCATCGTCGGTGGGGGTCACCTGGCAGCCCAGGGTTTCCAGCAAGGATTTCAGGGTGGCGGGAGGCAATTCCTGGGGGGTATTCCCCAGGTTGACGACCTGGCCCAACAGCTGGGCCACTCGGCTCAGCCGCAGGGTAATCACCCGCTCGGGAATGGTAGCTCCCATGGAGGTGAGCGCCGTGGTTTGAGCGACTATGGTAGCCCCCGCTAGCTCTTGCAGGAGCTGAAGGGCGCGATCGCAGGCCAGCCCCAATTCAGCGGGGTTTACCCCCCGCTCGTAGCGAGCCGAGGCCTCGGTACGCAACCCCTGACTGCGGGCCGATTTGCGCATCACCGCCGCGTCAAAGTAGGCCGCCTCTAGCATCACAGCCTGGGTGCCGTTGTGCACCTCCGTGGCCTCGCCACCCATCACCCCAGCCAGGGCCACCGGCTGATCGTTGGCGGTAATCAGCAGCGTTTCGGGCTGGAGTTGGCGCTGGTGGCTGTCGAGGGTCACCAGCGTTTCGCCCGGTTGGGCATAGCGCACCCCCAGGGTGAGACCGTCGCCCGTGGACAGCAGGCGATCGCGGTCAAAGGCGTGCAGAGGCTGGCCCCACTCCAGCAACACATAGTTGGTAATGTCCACCACATTATTAATCGGTCGGGTGCCCGCCGCCTGGAGCCGCTGCTGCAACCACTGGGGCGAAGGCCCCAGGACAATGGTTTCGAGCACGGTACCGATGTAGATCGGGCAAGCCTTCTCGTCGGGCAGGGCAATAACCGGTGCCCCCGCCCTGCCCAGGGCTACCGGGGCCTTAGTCTCAGGCAGATGTAGTGCTGCCCCCGCAATCGCCGCCACCTCCCGGGCAATGCCCACCATGCTGAGGGCATCGGCCCGATTAGCCGTGGAGGTGACATCTAAAATCACATCGTCTAGACCAAGTAGCGGGCGCACGTCCTGGCCTAGATCTAGGGCCTCGGCCTCAAAAATATAAATGCCCTCCGAATCCTTCGCCAGCCCCAGTTCCGCCAAGGAACAGATCATGCCAGCGGAAGGCACCCCCCTCAGTTGGCGGGGCTTAATGGTCAAATCCACCACGGGCAGATAGGTGTCTACGGTGGCCACCGCCACGTAGATATCGGCGCGCACATTGGCGGCTCCGCACACTATAGTTGACCTATCGGCTTGACCGATATCGACCTGGCAAACGCTCAGCTTATCGGCGTCGGGGTGCGGGGTGCGCTCGATCACTCGCCCGACCACGACGCCATCGGCCCAGGTGCGTCTATCCTCAATGTCTTCTACCTCAAACCCAGCCATAGTCAGGGCATCGGCCAGTTCTGTTGGGGAGAGCTGCACATTGACGTATTCGTTGAGCCAGTTTAGGGATATGCGCATGGTGAAGCTGGGTTGACCGCTAGAAAATCTAGAACGCTGTGGTTTATTGCCCAAATATTCTACCGCGTAGGCCGTTGTACCCCCTAGGCTTTGCCTCTACACCCAGGGGCAATCGCCGATCGAGCACCCTAGCCGGGCTCACCTCCGGTCTGGGGATCACAAGGTTTCACAGGCTTTTTACATTTCCCCTATATTTCTGCCGAAAGTGTATATCCCTTGGGGTGAATGCTATAACCCCTCTCTGAAACAGGGAATAATTGAAGTAATGTGGCATTACCGAAGGAGTTGCCCCCACAACCTACCCCCAAGCGGCATTGTCGCTTTCCTCTCCATACCCCCCTGCTGATGGCCGACTAACCCCCAGACATAGCCCCTTGGGCTTGCCTCAATACCCAACACCCTGGGCCGCATGAGCTACTGCATCAATCCAGACTGTTCAAAGCCGAAGAACCCTCCTACGGTCAGCCACTGTCAAGCTTGTGGGGCAGAGTTGCTGCTGCGTGGTCGCTACCGCATGATTCGGGCTCTGGGGCGCGGTGGGTTTGGGGCAACCTTTCTGGCCCGCGATGAAATGCTGCCGGGCAAGCCTCCCTGCGTGATCAAGCAGCTGCGGCCCTCCGCCGAGGCTCCCCACGTGCTCGATATGGCTCGCGATCTCTTCAAGCGAGAAGCCAAGATTCTAGGGATGATCGGCAACCATCCCCAGCTCCCCCGCCTGCTCGACTACTTTGAAAGCGGTCAAGAATTCTTTTTGGTGCAGGAGTACATCAACGGGCTTACCCTCCAGCAGGAGGTGAAGCGGGGTGGCCCCTTTACCGAAGCGGGGGTCAAGCAATTCTTGAGCGAAATTTTGTCGATGGTACAGTACGTCCACGACAACCATGTCATTCACCGCGACATTAAACCCGCCAACATTATTCGCCGCGACCAGGATAAAAAGCTGGTGCTGATTGACTTTGGGGCCGTCAAAGATAAGGTCAACCCCATCTACTCCCCCAATTCCGAGCACACCGCGCTCACCGCCTACGCCATTGGCACCCCCGGCTATGCCCCCCCCGAACAGATGGCGATGCGTCCGGTCTACGCCAGCGATCTCTATGCCCTGGGGGTAACCTGCGTTTACCTGCTAGTAGGTAAAGCGCCCAAGGACCTCAACTACGACCCCAACACGGGCGAGCTGTTGTGGCGCGAGCACGTGCAGATCAGCGACCACTTCGCCAAAGTGCTGCAAAAAATGCTCGATATTTCGGTCAAGCACCGCTACCAGTCGGTGGAAGCCATTTTGCGCGATTTGGACCTAGAGCCCTACATGGAAAGCCTGGCCCAGAATATGGCGTTTCCATCGGCATCGGGGCCAAGCACCAACGGCTACCCCGGTGGGCCCAGGTCAGGGGATTTAGCCACCCCGATCAGCGGTAGCTCTGGGGGGTCACCCACATCCCGCCTGGCGGCAGCGATTCGAGCCCGACGGGAGCGATCGCACTCGGGAGACAAGCACCCCCCATCAAGCAGCGGGGTGCCCTTGCCCTCCGCCAAGGTGATACCCACCGTCACCATGCTGTCCTCCGAAGACGTCAAGCAGAAGTACACCAAGGGCCGGCGCGACTTTTCCCTGCAAACCTTCCAAGACCTAGATTTGCAGCGCACCCTGCTGGTGGAGGCAAACTTTAACCAGTCCAAGCTGCCCCGTGCCAACTTCCATGGCGCTGACCTCACCAACGCTAACTTTGGCCGGGCTAATCTCAGCCGAGCGATCCTGCGCAACGCCAAACTGGTCAAGGCTTACTTTCACTATGCCAACCTCGAAGGGGCAGACCTGAGGGGCGCTAACCTGGCCAAGGCCTGCCTGTCTAACGCCAACCTCCGGGGTGCCAACCTGTGCGGAGCCGACCTCACCGGGGCCCTGATATCCGATGATCAGCTGGCAACCGCCCGGACTAACTGGTCTACCATCATGCCCAGCGGGCGGCGGGGCATTATTTAGGGG
>JAIXUR010000113.1 GCA_027483425.1 Cyanobacteriota bacterium
CCCAGGCGGCGGTTCCGGCGATGAAGCTGAGCAGGGTGAGGAGGGCGATCGCGCCACCCCACTCCATCAACGGTAGCCCCCGCAGCCGTCGGTGCAAAATTGCGATTAACGCCAGGGTCGAAAACACATTCACCCCCACCGTGGCCAGCACCAGACCCGGTGCCCCCAGCCAGCGAATGAAGAAAAAATCCAGCACCCCGTTCAGCACAATGTTGATCAGGCTGATGCGAAAGGGGGTCTGCCCATCGCCCAGGGCATAGAACACCCGCACCAGTACGTCGCGGGCCAGGTACACAAACATACCCAAGCCGTAGACCATCAGCAGTGAGGTCACCAAGTTCGAGGCTTCCGCATCAAAGGCCCCGCGCTCATAGATCACCCGCACAATGGGCAGCGCCATCACCACAAACATCGCCCCCAAGGGCAGCATCGTCAGGGCCGTAAACAGGAGACTTTGGCGAATGCGATCCTTGAGTTCGGGCCAGTTTTCGGGGGCGGCCAAGCGGGCAAAGATCGGCAGAAAAGGCACCAAAATCACATTCGAGATAATGCCCAGCGGCGTTTGCACTAGCAGGTTGGCGTAGCTCAGCGCCGCCGCTGTACCGGGAATAAACGACGCAAAGAAGAGGTTGGTAAATAGATTAATTTGCAGCATGCCCGACGACAGGGTGGCGGGCAGAAGCACCTGCATCACCTCTTTTACCTCAGGCATTGACCAGTCAAAGCGCAGTCGTGGTCGCCCCAACCCCGACTTCCACAGGGCCGGTAGCTGCACCAGCCACTGCAACACCGCCCCGCCCAGCGTGCTGCCCGCCAGCACCGCGCTGCCCATCATAAAAAACTCTGGGCTAATCATGGCGCTGCCGATCGCCGCGTACAGCAGCCCCAACCCCACCAGCACCGCCCCGCTGGAGAAAATTGGGCTAATCGACGGTAGCCAAAACTGGTTATCGGCATTCAGCGCCCCAAAGCCCGTGCCAATGAGCCCTGCTAGCACCGCCATGGGGGCCATAATACGAAGCTGCAACACCGCCATGTCCCGTGCCACGGGGTCGTTGAGGGCCAGGCCAGGGGCAATGGTGTTGATGATCGGCCCGGCCAGGACAATCAGCAGCACCGATAGGCCAATCAAAATCAGCCCCACCAGCGTATTGACAGCCTCAATCAGGGCTGCGGTATCTTTGCGGTCTTGCTGTCGGGCCACCACGCTGACGATCGCACTGTGAAACGGCCCGTTGATACCCCCCAGCAAAATCAGCAAAAAGCCGGGAATGATGTAGGCAAAGCTGTAGGCATCGGCCACGGGCCCCACCGCAAAGGCCGCCCCGATCGCCTGCTGACGAAACAGCCCCACAAACTTGCTGAGTATTGTGGCGATCGCCACAATACCCGCAATATTGGCCAACGAACGGGAAGGTTTGGCGTCTGACACAGGGCCTCGCAGGGGGTGAACAGCATCCGGGCCAAGGTTGGCATCCAGAACCATCCCCCATTTAACTGCATAATTGAGCCTGCCATCGGGCCACTCGGCAAGAGCTATTGCGCTTAATTACGGTTTCTGGGTCTGGCCCAGGGCTAAGCCAGAATAGAGACATAACGCAACCCTCCCTGCCCTTGGCAGCCCCCAGGTGTTGCCAGCCAACCCGCCGTACCCCACGTACGCCCGTAATGTTACCTGTCCCCAGCCCTAGGGCGTAGCCCGTGGCCTATGCTCTGTCACCCGATCCCACCATGTACGCTTCATCTCCAGATCCGCAATACCCAGATAACCAGGCTCTAGAGCAAGAAAATCAACGCCTAAAGGCTGAAAATGATGCCCTGCGCCAAGAAAACCAGCAGCTTCACCAAATGGTTCAGAACCTAGAGCAGATGGTGCGGCGCTACGCATAGATCCAGCGATCGCCCCTGGGGAGAAGGTCTTCCACCCAGGCCCGCCAATCCTGATGCCCAGCCTGGGGTTTTTGGCTGAGCATGTTCCATCTCATCCATTATCCCGACCCAGGGCGCTGAACTCAGCCCGACTGACCTGCTCCATCACAAATCCTGGATGAGTGATTAGCTGAAACACCCTGCCCGTGGGTAGCCTGTCTGAATAGACCTGCGACGACCTTCTGCTCGATTCACGATGCCCCCTGCTGCCCAAACCCCACCCTCAAAACGCCAGCGCCGCCTGCTGATCGCCTTAGCGGTTGGGGGGGTGTTGGCCGTCAGTTTTCCATTTGTGGTAGTGGGCGGTCTGCTGGCCCAAACTAGCTGGAAGCAGTGGCAACACTGCCGGGGCTATACCCGGTTCAACCCCACCCTCTGGCAAGACCCCAAGCTCACCTTTGATCCGACCTACGTTCGCCTCTGCATGGTGGATGACCTGCTGGCAAAATACCTGCTCCTGGGCCGGCCCCAGGCTGGCGTGATTGAGCTGCTGGGCCCACCAGAGCCCCAAAACGGCTTTGCGGGCTACGACATGGTCTACGTGCTGGGGCCAGAGCGCAACTTCATTAGCATTGACTACGAATGGCTGGTGATTAAACTCGATGGGGCAGGCCACGTCAGTGAAGCTGAGCTTGTGACCGATTAAGGTTTTAGGTATTGTCGATATCCATGCCGCTAATCCCATGTCCAGACAATTCCTATCTGCACCGGCCCATGGCGTCAGCCTAAAGCGGCGAAACCTGCTGGGCTTCATCGGCGGAACCCTGGCCGTTTCGCTGGTTGGCTGTCTCC
>JAIXUR010000108.1 GCA_027483425.1 Cyanobacteriota bacterium
CAATACAAACGGAATGACCGGATGATTGGGGTCAATGGTTCTGAGGGCATTAGCGATATCAGTGCGCCGATTTTTCTGCTGCCCCGGCGTGGTGAGTTTTTTCTCGTCAAACAGTTGATCGATTTGTGCTGCCCAACTTGCAGCAGTCTCCTGCCACCCTAGAGACTCAGTGGTCAGATCCCACACTTGCGGCAACAAATCTGTGAGTGCTTGTTCGAGCCAGCCAGTTTTGGCTTGAGTCGCTGCTTGATGAAGGAGAGAGACATCCATAGAGGAACGAGTAAACTTATTCTATTGTATCGCCATTCCAATAAGAAAACAATAAGGATAAGAATACTAAATAATTTGAAAGGATAAGTTGAAGAGCGATCGCCCCTACTTCTTTGCACCGAATCCCTTTGCCTTCGGACGGGCTTTTTGATTGAGTTGAATGCGGTCTTTGAGGGTAGGAGCCTTCGCCCCCATTGCTTGCCGAAGCTGCTGCTGCATCGCCCTAAACTCCTCGACCGGGGGTGGTAGGTCATCGAGGATAGTCAACCTGATACGGCTACCTGGAATAACTTCCCCCACCAACACCCGTGCATTGTCATGAACCACCTTGCCCAGAGCCTTTCCCTCCAGTACCTCCACTGGGGTAATGGGACGAACATAGTAATCGAGATCGGGATGTTGGAGGAAGAAGTTGCGATCGCGCTGCATCACCTGTTCAAAGTGGTCAGCCAAATCTGGAGCGAGACTGGCATGAAACGCCTCTTGAGTCGAACCGGATTGGGGGTCAAGCAGCAGAGTATGAGTCATCATTGGTCGCAGCACTCTTTTTCCATTGTGCCTCTTACCCAGAGAGAGGCGATCGGGGAGCCTGCTTTCCGCCCTGCTTGAGCGTCCACGACTCAAAGTTCGCACGGTAAAATTCCAAACCATACAAACTTTTCACTTCACCCGTGCGATCGCTCCCCCGCAGACGAGATCGCCCCTCCTTCCCACCCCTACCCAGCCACATAAGGACAGAGTTTTTGTTTTCCAAAGGGGCAATAGTTGAGACAGCGTTTATTCTCCCCTGGTCTGACCTCAACGCCATCCGCCGGATATTGTTGCTGCCATGCTGTTGCCTCCGCCTCATCCTGAAACACCTTCACGGCAGTTTTTCGCCCTGGTCTGACAATGGCATGGGTAGTTGGCGTTGCCCATCGCTCCTCCGGCGAACACTGAGGCGGTATCTCTTTGGCGAAAGCTGCCTGATGCAGCCTTACTCGCTCCCTGAGATAGGCTTCCACCCGCTCCTGCTCCCACAAAGGAACCGAAATTACCTCCACCGGCTTCAGTCCATCCTGGGCATGACGCGGACCCCAGTCCCTCAGCATCGCCACAATCTCTAATCGCTTGACTGGAGAAAAACTCAACCGCGCATCCTGCTCCAGCAAATAGCGGTAGACATTCAATTGCCGTTCCCACTCCGGCTTACCATTTTTCTTTGCCTCCCCCACCGTCCAGGCACTCGTAAACTTGTAATCCTGAATCGTGCCATCCGGCATCACCAACAGATCCAGGTGCCCCGACACCCGCATTCCGTCTACAGTAGCGATCGCCTCTGTCTCCACATGATGCCCCAATCCGGCATACCCTTCCAAAATTGAATGAGCAATTGAGCCATACAGCACCCATAGCCGATCAGCCGCATCTTCTACCACCTGATCCCCATAGTTCCGCCACAACCAGGCAATTAGCGGTGCATCAATCAACTGGGTACAGGAGATATCTGCCTCCCCCACCGAATGCTGCTGCTGTTGAGCCACGATCGCCTGATATAAAGGCTCTGGCAAATTGCTCTCATTCGTAATCTGCATTCGCCTTAACTGCCCCTCTTCTGATCAATCCACATCTTGCTGCTAATTCACTTTAGAGGAGGACTGACAAATCCAGACAATGAGCAGAGACAGAACTGCCGCAAAGAAACACCACACCGAGACAAAAACCTGATGCAGGAGCCAATGAGAGGTAATTGCCGAGAGCGCGATCGTTGCCCCAAACCCCTTTAGAGCGCGGTTGGACGCCAGCGCAAACGGAATGAGGACGATGAGCGCATAGACCAGGCGATCGACCTCCTGAGAAACCCAGGGGTCAAAAAGCAAGCGTGTATCGTATTCAATGGAGTGACGGACAACCTGCACCGTTAACCAATCCGGTTGAAAAACCAGTGGCAGGTAAAGCAGTGCCCCATACCCACAACCAAGACCCCCCAGACTCCAACCCACTCGCTTCACACGAGCATTGACTTCAGCAATCGCTACCGACCAGGGTGCCCAGAACAACCAGAACCAATAGGCAAACGCTAAAAAGCCGAAAGCCCCCAAACGCACTACAGTGGAAGAATTCGCTTCCAGCCCCACCCAAACCAATCCTTCACAGGCTTGCTGAACCCCAAACGTGACCGGAATTGCTGCAAGTGGAAGATAACGAGGGTTGTTTTGAGCTGCCACCCTTAACCCATAAAACCCCGCCGGGAGTAACAAAGCACTGGCAGCAAAGCTAACCGGAGCCGAGAAACACATCACTCATCCTCAGGACGGCAATCGGCAAAGGTAATGGCTTCACTGTCGAGAAAGCCTGCGATTGCCATTTCCAGCACCATCTCTAGGGGATACTGCGTTTCTTGCGAGTGAGCCAGCAGTGCCCGTTGAATGCGCTCCGGCAGAACTGCCAGAAACATCTTTGCCGCAACCGGGCTAAGATGCTCATCATTTTGTTGAGGAGGTCGGGATGTACTGGCTGATTGCATTAGTCCCTCGCAGGGTATCTAGCGTTATAGAGTGGTTTGGCAGCCGCAATGATGATGGCTTCTAAAGACGATGATAACGTCTGAAGCTCGATGAAACTGAGGGGATGCAGCAACAGTCTGACATCTTCAGGGTGGTCGCGATCGAAATTGTTGCAACTGTCTGGAAAACAAAGCCGAACGCAGTTAACAATCGAGTGATCGTCACCAACCTCAGTCGCGATCGCTGCCACACAATTCTTACTGTTGAACCGTCTGCCAATGCCTGTTCTGGGATATATAAATGGAGAATAGTCCCAAACGCCTCTGATGGTCGATCTGCCCCAGTCAAACGCCCATTACGTGTATGTTGTGTGCTGTGCCAACGGTTCCCTGTACACAGGGTATACAAAGGATATCGAAGCGCGAATTGCTGCCCATAACGAAGGGAAGGGTGGACGCTACACCAGGGTCCATCGTCCTGTTGAACTGATTGCTTCCTGGAGCTTTGCAACGAAACGAGAAGCGTTGCAGGTTGAATATCGCCTTAAACAGCTTTCTCGCGAGCAGAAAATAGCGTTAGTCAGAGGCGAAGCCACTATTCAATGCCTCACTGGCAGAACGAGCAACAGAAGTTTGTAAAGAGACTTGTTGCAGGATCTGGGCTTGGATAGAAGCCATGGCAGCTTGAGCGATCTCCTGCCAATCGGCTGGAGAGAGCATTTGGCATAATACGGTAGGGAGTTGCGATCGCAAAGGGCGATCCTGAGAGGCGGAAGTCTCTTCCAGCATCAGCGCATCAAAATATGCCCGTTGCTCTGAAGAGAGCTGGGACAGTTGACGTTGAATGAGTAGTCGCCCCTTGATCAACGCCGCCTCCGCTCCAGCGCCAAGATTCGCCTGTCGCAGTAAAGCCCGTAACTCATCAAAGAGCAACGATAAAATTTTTATCTGATCGAGCTGTGGCTGCAATTGTGGCCAAGCAATCGATCTCGCAGTGGCCGGGTTTCCCCCGACCTGGAGATCGCACGCCAAGGCTACTTCTGCTTGAACGGCCTGACGCAACCAAGCTTCATCATAGGTAAAGGTATCCCAGTCAAAAGGCATCGTCACTCTCCCCTGGCTGCGGTCGGTCTAAGGTCCCATACTCAAAGTAGACCATTTCTCGATCATCGTCATATCCCAAATTCATCATGTTCCGTGCTTCATAAAACGACTCCGAACCAGGTAGTGCATGGAGTCCTAATCTTCCTCCATAACCTAAATCCAAGCTGCGCTTGCGAGCAAATTGGAGGAGCACAGTGCCAACACCTCGAAGCCAAGGCTCTGGGTTGATTGAACGTCGATTCCAAGGGGCAGCGGCTAATGCTTCTACATAAACCAGCGGTTGTGTCCTTGTCCGTTGGGAACGGTGCCACTGCGTTTCAATCCATAATAGTCCCTGCGTCAACTCCTCATATTCAATCGCGTAGGCTTCATACCGATCATCTGACAGGGCTAACCGCTTCTTTCGTGCCCAATCCCAAAAGGCATCGTCTGCACCCAATGCTAAAAGCATTGCCTTCCAAATGTAGTTAAAATCATTTAAGTGTCGCTGTGTCATGTCACACAATCGCACCTCAACCAACTGCCCATTGCTCTGTATGAGTTGGACTCTCTGCTCCATTTATTCATTCCTAATAGCGCTCAGAGGCAATTGGTTTACTATACTGCGTTGAACGTAGACCCTAGTCCGAACAGGAGCGGCAAATGCAGTACGTTACCAGCATTGAGCGCATGGCAATGCAAGAAGGCTCAAAGCAAGAAGCGCGATCGCTAGTTCTACGCCTCCTCACTCGGCGGATTGGCAATGTTCCTGAATCCCTACAAACACAAATTGAGGCGTTATCCCTAGCTCAGCTAGAAGACTTAGGCGAGGCTTTATTAGAATTCAGTCGTCCCGAAGACTTAGAAAGTTGGTTGCAGGCGCATAGTCCAGAGTGACATTGCTGTCAACCATCAGATCGGGTTCCTCAGTCCTGAAAGCGATTTACGGACAACATAAAACCGGGTAGCACGTCTTCGCCAGAGAGTTGAGTCGGCAACTGTTGCATCTCTTTGGGTTGACCCTGGCGGTAAATCTCGACTTGTTGATCCTGGGGATTCAACATCCAGCCCAATCGAACGCCTGCATCCATATACTCCTGCATCTTTGCCCGCAGCAGTTCCAAATCATCAGTCGGAGAACGTAACTCGATCACAAAGTCAGGGGCAATCGGCGGGAATTTTCGCCTCTGTTCTGGAGTGAGAGCTTGCCAGCGGGATAGTTCCACCCACGCCGCATCTGGAGAGCGATCGCCGCCATTGGGTAATTTGAACAGAGTAGAAGAGCTGAAGGTTTTGCCCAATTGGGACTGACGATTCCAGATGCCCAGGTCAATCCCGAACTCCGACTCGTAACTACCGCCCTCCCCACCAACAGGTGACATAACAATCAAAGCTCCCTTAGCACTCCGTTCAATCGTCAGGTCAGGGTTACTGCGGCAAAGCTGGTAAAACTGTTCATCGGTAAGATGAACCTCTGTTGTCTCCAGCACGAGTGGCAACGTCAGTGAAACCATAGCATCGTCCCGATCATCCCCATTAGGTTTCTGAGTTTCATTATGTCATTTGCGACAGCAGATAGAATCTGGTTCCTGACCAACAGCCAGAAGGGGACAACGAGAGATCTCTCCCCACTGCCAGCCTTGCTGTGTCAGGCGACGAGCGTTTCACATAACTGCGATCGTCACCGAACTAACCGCGATCTCGGTTATACAAGCCTATCTTATTTTTCTATATCTTATCGCAGTCTGCAAGCTAATTGCCTAAACATTTGGATAAGTTATACGGGATTATAAGCAGTTCCAGTGTTCACGCGAAATGCCTTGATTATCAATACTTCTATTTGTCAATACTAAGAAGGTAGCAACATTCATATTGAAATTACTCATAATTTGAATTGCTTATCGTTTGGCTATTAAATTGAATAAGATAGATATCGGATTTCTGATTCCAGAAGCTACATGGAAAAAGACCAAGTAAGTGTAGCGGCTATAACCCTTGATATACAGGCATTCCAGCAAGAGCCGCAGATCCCCGATCCCAGAGCGATCGTCTCTCTGGGAATAACTTATTTTATTCTATCCTCAAAAGAGGCTAAAAGATAATATATTCTAATGGATAAACTTATCTTATTGACGCAGAGATCTTGCGATCGTAATAAGATTATTATCATATAATAATCTTATTA
>JAIXUR010000466.1 GCA_027483425.1 Cyanobacteriota bacterium
CGTGCTGTCGCTGCCGCCCCCGCCCCCGCAGGCCGCTGCCACCAGTGCCGTCGCCACCCCCAGGCAAGCCTGGTTAAACCACCGTCGAGACAACTTCATAGGGTTAATAAAGCCTAAAACTCAGCGTCATCGGGCCTTGGGCCTTCGTTCTCCTGAGAATATCACAGTACTTTCGGTAGCGCCTCTGGGCGGCTGAGTCACCCCCTCCACGAGATGCTCAGAAATCATAGGGGCAATGGCGGCCCAGAAGCTAGCCCCCAGAAGCTAGCTCAATGATCGGGTTTTATGCTAGATTTTGCGCCATTATAGAGTGTCAGATAGTTAAGCTACTTATTGAGATCCCGTTGCGATCGCGCCCACCATGAAACCCGGCAGCAAGTATTACCCCCTCTTCGATCATCTACGGCACTGTGGCCAGGCAGAGTGTGTGCTAACCTTTGACGAGATTGAGGCACTGCTCGGCACCCCCCTGCCCAAATCGGCCCGCGAGCGAAAAAACTGGTGGAGCAACCGTGATACCCCGACGGCACTTCAGGCCGGTGCCTGGGTAGGGGCGGGCTACCACGTCCATGGGATCGACATACCGGCCCAAACCGCTGGCTTTCGCAAGTTTGAGTCCCAATACCAGATCCAGCAAAAAGACGGCAAAATCATTTGGCAGCAGGACGCCATCCGCGCCCTGCGCAAGCACATGAGCTTGACGCAAATGGAGTTTGCGGAGCAAATGGGCGTGCGCCGTCAAACCGTCAGCGAATGGGAAAACGGCGTCTACGAGCCCGATCGCAGCACCTCTAAATTCTTTGAACTGCTGGCCAAACACGCCCAATTCGAAATCCCACCGCCAGAGGAGCTCTAGCCGCCCCTTCTACAGGGAGCTGGAGTCGAGGCTGGCGGCCTCTTCCGGTGACTGGGGCAGGTGCAACCCGCATTCTTGCTTGAGTCCTTTAAAGCGGGTGTCGCGATCGTTGGCGTCGGCGTCGGTGATGGGGCGACTAGAGTGCCAGTCCCCCACGGTCACATAGCCCTTGTCAAACAGGGGATGATAGGGCAAATCGTGGGCCACCAGATACTGGTACAGGTCCTTAGCCGTCCACTTGAGAATGGGGAGGAGCTTGTAATGTCCCCCCTGCTGACCCACCCGCTCTAGGGACTTGCGGTGGTCGGTCTGATCAGAGCGCAGCCCCGTCAGCCAGGCGGTAGCGTTGAGCTCCTTAAGGGCCCGCTGCATGGGCTCTACCTTACGAATCTGGTCGTAGCGGTTCAGCGCATTGACATCGTGCTGCTCCCACAGGCGACCGTAGAGCGCCTCCATGCGGGCGGGGCTCAGGGGCGACTGGTAGACCTTGAGATTGAACCGGAGGCGATTTGATAGCTCCTCGGCAAACCGGTAGGTTTCCACCGGCAGATAGCCCGTATCGATCCAAATCACCGGAATGTTGGGCACCACCTGGGTGACCAAGTGCAGCATCACCGCCGACTGAATGCCAAAGCTGGTACTTAAGACTAAGCCATCGCCAAAGGTATCATGGCCCCACTGCACCAGGCTGGTGGCATCCGCCTCTCCCCACTCCCGATTAATGGCGCTCAGGTCAAGAACGGGGGCCGCTTGCACCTTGCTCGGCAAGAGCACGACATCTGACATAGGTTTACTCCTTCCGTTCAACAAGGTCGTCGCTCCAGTGCCCCAATTCTGCGGGTGTAGTGGTGTGGCTGTAGTGGTGCGGGTGTCGCTAACGAAATCAATCGATTCTATAGAATACAGGGTTTAACGTTACACCTGATCTCAGCGGCCTCGGCGAACCCTCCCGACATTAGCCCATTCCTCCATCATAAATGAAGGGTAATGAACAAATTTGTCATCTCAGGCCAGTTTTTTCCCGAGAAACTGCCCTTAATGGATCCACTTTTTCCAGGTGATACGGCGACGGATAGACCGAGAGGCGATTTCCCTCTACAATCCACCTTGATCCTGCTGTAAACCCACCCTAGCGTATTCCTTTGCCATGGCGATTCCCCCCTCCTATCCCCGCGATCTGGTTGGCTATGGCCGTACTCCGCCCCAGGCCCAGTGGCCCGATCAGGCCAGACTAGCCGTACAGTTTGTCATTAACTATGAAGAAGGCGGAGAAAACTGTATCCTCCATGGCGATGCTGCCTCAGAGGCGTTTTTGTCCGAAAGTGTGGGCGCGGCCCCTCTGCTGGGGGTGCGCAATATCAACATGGAGTCGATGTATGAATACGGCAGCCGGGCGGGGTTCTGGCGGCTGCACCGATTATTCACGGGCCGAGGTTTGCCCCTGACGGTGTACGCCGTCGCCATGGCCATGGCCCGCCACCCCGAGGCCGTGGCGGCCATGAACGAAGCGGGCTGGGAAATCGCCAGCCATGGCTACCGCTGGATTGACTACCAGTACGTTGGCCTCGAAGCCGAGCGGGACCACATTCGGCGGGCGGTGGAGATTCACACCCAGGTGGCGGGCCAGCGGCCGCTGGGCTTTTACCAGGGTCGCAACAGCCCCAACACCCGTGCCCTGGTGGTGGAAGAGGGCGGCTTTCTCTACGATGCCGACAGCTATGCCGACGACCTGCCCTACTGGACCACCGAGTACGGCCAGCCCCACCTGATCATCCCCTACACCCTCGACAACAACGACATGCGCTTTGCCACCTACGCGGGCTTTAACTCGGGGGATCAGTTTTTTGCCTACCTGCGCGATGCCTTTGATACCCTCTATGCCGAGGGCGACGAGGCCCCTAAAATGATGAGCATTGGCCTACACTGCCGCCTGGCCGGTAAGCCGGGTCGCGCCGCCGCCCTAGCGCGGTTTTTAGACCATGTGCAGCGCCACGATCGCGTTTGGGTGTGCCGTCGGGTCGATATTGCCCGCCACTGGCACCAGCACCACAAACCGGCTTAGCCCCGAGGCATTCCCTGACATAACGCTATGCACCCCCCCGATACCCGCTGGGTACAGCGATTTTCTAATTTCGAGCGCACGTTTTTGCTTTTGCAGGATTCCCTGGCGGTCGAATCGCCCTCTCTATTGGAGCGGGCGGGCATCATTCAATTCTTTGAACTGACCTTTGAGCTAGCCTGGAAGGTTCTGAAAGACTACGAAGAAGCGGAGGGGATTGTGGTCAAAACTCCCAGGGAGGCTATTAAGCACGGGTTCCAGATCGGACTGATTAGTCAGGGTCACGACTGGATGGCCGCCCTGCAAGACCGCAACTTGACCACTCACACCTACAATGAGGCCACGGCGATCGCGGTCGAGAGCAGCATTCGCAACGACTACTTTCCCCTGCTGGCGGACCTCTACCAAACCCTAAAGGCAAAAGCCGATGGCTAACTGCTACGGTCTCAGCAACAGCGCCATGGAGCAGGTGACGGAGGCCATTCGCCAATTTGACCAGATTGCGGCGGTGGTGCTGTTTGGTTCTCGGGCCAAGGGCAACTACAAGCCAGGCTCAGATATTGATTTGGCGGTGAAGGGCGATCGCGTCAGCCCTCGCATCGTAGCCCAGCTGGCCGACTGCCTCAATGAAGAGACGCTGCTGCCCTACTTTTTTGACGTTGTTCACTACGAAACCCTCGACAATCAGGCCCTCGTGGATCACATCGACCGCGTGGGTATCGTGATTTACAGCGCTGGTCAGACCGCGCCATCGGCGTAGCCTTTGGTCTCAACCCTACCCTTCCAGAATTTTGGGCACCTTGAAAAAGTCGTCTTCGCGATCGGGGGCCCCGTCGAGGATGGCGGCGCGATCGCTAAAGGTCTGGAGGGTATCGGGGCGGGTAATGTTGCTCAGCTCGATGGCGCGGGTGGTGGGCTCGACCGCATCGGTGTTGAGCTCTTTGAGCTGCTCTACGTAGTCAAGAATGCCACTGAGCTGTCCGGTAAACTGCTCTTCTTCTGCGGGAGACAGCTCCAGTCGGGCCAGGAGGGCGACTTTGCGAACCTGTTCGAGATCGATCATGGGAAATTAAGCCAGTTAACGCGGGAAGACTGAGTCGCCTCAGCTAGAGGGGACTGGTGGGCGGTGCCCACCCTACAGACTAGAAGAAGATGTCGTTCTTCATGCGGCCTGTATTTTTCATCCAGTTTTGGGCCTCGATGTAGTTGTTGGGGGCGATCGTCACCGCCTCCAGCCAATACCGAGCCGCTTCGTCAAAGAAATTTTCGGCCGCTTCGGAATCAGCGCTGGCCTCGGCCTGCTCACCCTTGTAGTGGTAGATGACCGCGATGTTGTTGAGGGCCTGGCAGAGGCGGGGGTTGAGTTCAAGGGCCTCATGGTACTTCTCTAGGGCAATTTCATGCTCGCCGTTGCTGGCGTGGATCAGGCCCATGTTGTAGAGAATAAAGCTCTTGTCGTAGGGATCGTCCTCCAGGGTGAGGGCTTCGCGGTAGTTTTCCATGGCCTCGGCGTATTCCCCATCGGCCTGGGCTGACATGCCATCGCGGTAGTAGGCAAAGGCCTCCTTCTCCCGTTGTTTAGCCGGCATCATCTTGAGGATCATGTCGGCCATGACGGTAAAGGATTTGTCGATGAAGTTGTCGTTGCGTTGGGTTCTTGGCATGGGTAGCGACGCGAAAATGAGGGACGTAACGCTCACCTAAGCCCTGGGCGGGTGTTAAGGCCCCCAGGTCACCCCGGAGCTTAGGCTAAACCAGATACATCCCTAAGCCTAGCAAACCCTGGGAATTTTATGAGCGTAGTTAACGCATCTCAGTGGCTGTTTGAAACGCCGGAGAGGATAGGACTTTGTACGGCAACAGCGGGTTAGGGGATCTGCAAACCAATAACGTCCCGGCGTCATTCCCGCGTAGAGCCTGCCCCCGCGTTCGCACAGCGAGGTCTTTGACCTAAGGCGTGGGGCGGAAATCCATCATGGATTGGTTCTTGTGGTTGGTATTTTATTCCAGCGCGAATCCCTAAGGTGGCCCATAGCCCAGGGCATGTACACCCTGGGCTTGGCTATGCTGGGGTAAGACAATGGTTAGTCACCCCCGATGGATCTCTCTTTCTTACTTGCGATCGCGCTGCTTGTGGCTCTAGTGGTCTGGCTTAGAAGCCGCCAGGGCAGACGGCCAGGGGCCTACCGCCGCCCCACCCCGCCAAAATCAGCCCAGTCTCCCCCACGATCTGTGCAGGGCCAAACCCAGAAACAGCTCCTGCGCCTGGTGGGGGGCAACCGCGCCGTGGCCGAGCGCCTGGTAGACCAGGTAAAGCTCCGCCACCCCAACCAGAGCGAGCAGTGGTGTTGGGAAAAGGCCATCTACGACATTCAGCGCGATCGCTACAGAGCCTAGTACATAAAGGCAGAAACGAAAACCTTTGTGTAGCAAAGGTTTTCGCTTGAGTGAATGTATGCTTTATTGATGCCTTCGAGTACTAACCTGCACCAATGGCTGTGATGTCCTACCATCAGGACCATCACCCCTAGAGAACGGTTTAAGGCAATGTAGGATTAAGAGGGTGTTTGAAAAGCCAGAGAGAGTCTGACTTTATCCTGCGAAAGCGGGTCAAGACGGCTAATAGCACCAGGAAATCACCTTTTCAATCCGCCGCTAGGAGCCAACCTTATGGGATTCAGCCATGGTACAAAGTATTGCCATCAGTAGCCTGACTCTACCTGAATTAGAAGAAACAAAGCACCTTAGACTGGCCAATGATCCTAATTTTTTTACGGAATGGTGCCAGAATCTGCCCGACTTAAGTGATGAGGACGAGCGCTACTTAGATCAGGTTCAGCGGGAGTATTTTGATCAAACTCGAAGTGGTCAAATTTCTGAGGGGCTGATTAAGCTCATGGTCCTATCGCCACTATTACATTTGGCCGGATTTTACCGGCGTCCTTTCGAGGTCAGGCTAGAGGAGTCTGTCCAGGTTGAAGTCACCGAAGCCAGTGAGGTATGGAAAGGTCGTA
>JAIXUR010000626.1 GCA_027483425.1 Cyanobacteriota bacterium
CCGCCAAGAGACAGTCAAAACGCTGAATTTTGAGGCCATTAGCCTAGAACCTAGGTATAATCTGAGACGCTCTTTGGCTTTTCAAACAACCTCTTACCTGAGGCTGGATCTATTCTTTCCCTTGTTTTAAGGTACTACCACCTATATTTCTTCTGTTACAGCGCTAGGCCCGAGCTCAAGGCCATAACCGAATAAACGTGCTTATCACATCAGTAGCATTGTTACTTATCTATATATCTAATGGGCTTAGGAGAAGATTTCTGCACAATTGGCCCTTTAGCCTCATCTAATTCACTTGTTGACTTTGCCCATCCTAAGTCAGCGGCATCTGACAGTAGCAGAATTCAAAGCTGGGTTCATAAAAGCTGAACACCTATGTAAAGCTGGTCTAGTCCAAGTTTTTTTTATTGCTATTAGCTCCTTTGACCTGATATCGGCCAAGGATCGGAATGAGAACGATTCTCAGCCCTGGAATGACTCCATTGGGGAAAATCGTCATTATCTTGCCTTAAAGTTCTAGGGCTGGCCATCTCCTATCACAAAGGGTTCCCACTCCGGACGCTGAACTAAGCCCAGAGGGAGCTGGTCATCAAAATCCCAGATGGGCAAGCAACTGCAACACTCTTGGGCGGAGTGTGCTGACGGGGATAATTAGTACATGTGTTTTAAATTAGAGATTTTCGTCTGCTGGCTAAGGGCTCAGACGATGCCCCTGATCCTTTACACTAAGAACTGCAAGGAAGTCTTCGGTGCTGGTGATGATAGCCCTGGAGGTTATCTTCTTAAGGTACCCTCAGGCGGCGTTAACCGACCCAGGGCGCAATACTTTTTAGTGATTTGCCCATGAGTTCTCCCCCTCGCGACGTTCAAATCTATGCCATGGCGGCGGGTACTACGGTGCTGCGCTGTCGCAGTTGGAACCGCCTGCGGTTTGAGATCGAGTACGGGCTCGAGCGGGGTACGACCGCCAATAGCTATCTGATCCAGGGCGATCGCACCGCCCTGATTGACCCTCCGGGCGAGTCGTTCAATGAAATCTTTTTGGCGGCCCTAGAGCGCCATATCGATCTATACCAGCTCAACTACATTATCTTGGGGCACATCAACCCTAACCGAGCAGAAACCTTGAAGATTCTGCTCAAGCGACTGCCGGAGGTTACGGTCGTGTGCTCTAACCCGGCGGCCCTGGCTCTGAAGGATCTGTTGCCCGATGCCTCACCGCGGCTACGGGCGATTCGCAGTGGCGAAGATCAACTCGATCTGGGCCAGGGCCACCATCTGAAATTTGAGCTGATTCCGACCCCTCGCTATCCAGGGGGGCTGGCCACCTTTGACCCCTATACCGGGGTGCTGTACTCCGACAAGTTTTTTGGTGCCCACCGCTGCGACGATGCTGTGTTCGACCTCAGCTGGACGGATCTCCTAGAAGATCGCCGCTACTATTTTGACTGTTTGTTTGCCGCGAGTAGTCGACAGGTGCAGGTGGCCCTGGGGAAAATGGCTACCCTGCCCCTGCAAACCTTGGCACCGGGCCATGGGCCGGTGGCGCGCTACAGCCCGCGCGAGCTGTTTCAAAGCTACCGCGACTGGAGCCAAGCCCAAACCACCCAGGAACTCTCGGTGGCGCTGATCTACGCATCTGCCTACGGCAATACGGCGACCATTGCCCAGGCGCTGGCTCGGGGCATTACCAAGTCGGGAGTGGCGGTGGAGGCCATTAATGCCGAGCAGGCCAGTCCCGATGAGATTAAGACAGCGGTGGAAAACTCAGCTGGTTTTTTGCTCGGGTCGCCTACCCTAGGTGGTCATGCGCCTACCCCGATCCAAACAGCCCTGGGCATTGTGCTGTCGACGGCGTCTAAGACTCAGCCCGCTGGGGTATTTGGATCCTTTGGCTGGAGTGGCGAGGCGATTGATTTGCTGGAGAGTAAACTCAAAGACGGCGGTTATTCCCTAGCCTTTGAGTCGATCCGGATTAAATTTACCCCTACCGACGTCACCCTCAAGTACTGCGAAGAAGTGGGCACCGACTTTGCCCAGTCGCTCAAGAAAGCGAAACGGGCCAAGCAGCCTCGGACCCCGGCCTCAGCGGTGGATCAAGCCGTGGGTCGGATTGTGGGGTCGTTGTGCATTGTCACGGCCCGCCAGGGGGATGTCTCGAGCGCTATGCTGGCCTCCTGGGTGTCTCAGGCGTCCTTTGCACCGCCGGGTTTCACGGTGGCAGTGGCTAAGGACCGGGCGATTGAGTCACTGATGTATCCAGGCAGTTCCTTTGTGTTGAATATTTTGGCGGAGGGGCGTCACCTGGGGCCCATGAAGCATTTTCTCAAGCCCTTTTCCCCGGGAGAGGATCGCTTTGAGGGGGTACCAATTACCCTGGCTGAAAGCGGTGTACCTATTTTGACCGAAGCGATCGCCTACTTGGACTGTACCGTTGCCCAACGCATGGAATGCGGCGATCACTGGCTGGTGTACGCCACCGTTCAGGCCGGACGGGTGCTAGACGGCGACGGTAAAACGGCGATTCACCACCGGAGAACCGGCACCCACTACTAAGCGCTTTGGTGAGGCGCTTTGGGTAAGCGCTTCGGTGAGAGCGCCTGGGGCGACTGGGATTGATCGGGCGGTGAGTAGGCTGGAACGTCGATGGTTTTGTCGTGGCTGCGGCCTTGCCACTATTAAGCTGCGTAAACGACTGGCCCTGAATTGGTTACGCCATAACCGAATGTGCTACCAGTAGGGATACGGGTTAGGGGGCTAAGGGGCTTAACTGGAGCACTTTTCAGCCTGCTATAGGGCCAGCGGTCTAGAACGCCCTGAGGGAGTTGCCGTTGGTTACAGAATGATACGGCCCTGTAGGCAGCACCGCCCGGCGGGAATTTAGCCTCTGGCGCCGACGATGACGGCTTAGCAATCGCCTTTAAAGATCAAGGTTTATGCCTGTTGTTTCTTACTGTTCCTATCGCAGCCAGGATTTGTCATCAGCCTATGCGTTTATCGATCGCTGGCTAGGTCATGCAAAGGCGAGTCATCAACCCCAGTTGGTTAGTTTGAGCTTTGACATTGCTCCGGTAGATCCGTTGGCGGTGTTGGCCCGGTTGGCCGATCGTCGCGATCGCCACCTGTATATGGAAAACTCCAGGGCCGGGGAATCGGTGGTGGGCTTTGGGACGACCCTGTTTTATCAAACCGATGGGGCACGTCGGTTTGCCCATGTGCGGCGGTTTATTGATCAGTGGCGCAGTAAAACCCGTCGGTACAGCGAGGCCGGGGGAACGGCGGCCCTAGGCGGGGCCGACTGGGCCCGCTTTTTTTGCGCGTTCACCTTTTTTCCGGAGGGCGCGGGGGGAGATGGGGCCTTTCGGGCCGCGACGGTCATCCTGCCCCAGTGGCAGCTGGTGCAGTACGATACCCGAGGGGTGTTGACCCTCAACCATCTGGTGACGGCCACCACCAATGTGGGCGCCCTGGTCGACTCCCTCGCCGAACAGCTACAGGCGGTAGAGCGCCTAGGGCAGCAGCCCTGGGGAGAACCACTGGGTCGCTTAGCCCCACCGGCCCAGCCAGCCCCAGAGGCCGGTCAGCGGTTTAAGGCAGCGGTTAGCCGGGCCCTGGGACATATGACGCGGCATTCGGTGCAAAAAATCGTGCTGGCCCATGCCCTTGACTGGGTCAGTACCGAACCCTTTCAGCCCCTGGCTTCCCTGGGGCGGCTACGACAGCGCTACCCCGACTGCCACGTCTTTTCCCTCAGCCATGGGGACAATAAAACCTTCATGGGGGCCAGTCCAGAGCGACTGCTGAGGCTAGCCCAGGGGAGGTTGGTGACCGATGCCCTGGCGGGATCTGCACCACGGGGAGCTACCCCCCAAGAGGATGACCGCCTGACTCAGGGACTGCTGCACAACCCTAAGGAACGGGGGGAGCACTGTTTGGTGGTGGAATTCTTGGCTCGACAGCTCCAGGAGGTGGGGCTGCGCCCTCAGTACCAGCAACCGCCTGGGATCCTTCGCCTTTCTAATATTCAACATTTGCATACGCCCATGTGGGCCACCGTGCCTCGGCAAATTCATCCGCTGCACATTGTAGAAGCCCTGCACCCCACCCCCGCCGTGGCCGGAGTGCCGACCCGGGAGGCCTGTGACCAAATTCTGCGCTTTGAAGATTTTGACCGGGGTCTTTACGCGGCCCCGCTCGGGTGGGTGGGGGCCAACGGCGATAGCGAGTTTATTGTGGGCATTCGTTCGGCTCTGATTGCCGATACTAGGGCTCGCCTGTACGCCGGGGCCGGGATTGTGGCCGGGTCTGACCCCGATCGCGAGTGGGCCGAAATTAAGCTCAAGTTTCGCGCCTTAGGGGAGTCGCTGGTGTAGACTACCTGCCCATGAGCTTTGATTTTTCTAATACCAATACCCTCTGGGCCTCGGTGCTGGCGGCAACCCTGGCCCGGCTAGGGCTCAAGACAGCGGTCATTTCGCCCGGTTCCCGATCTACTCCGTTGACGGTAGCCCTGGCCAGTCACCCCAACCTTGAAGCCATTCCGGTGCTAGACGAACGCTCGGCGGCCTTCTTTGCCCTGGGGCTGGCCCGCCGTACCGGTCTTCCGGTGGCCCTCGTCTGCACCTCGGGCACGGCCGGGGCCAACTACTACCCAGCCCTGATCGAGGCCCGTGAAAGCCGGATACCCCTGCTGGTGCTCACCGCCGATCGCCCCCCGGAACTGCGGGACTGTGGCTCGGGCCAAACCATTGACCAGCAAAAGCTGTTTGGGGCTTTTCCCGTCTGGTACGCCGAGCTGGCGGTGCCGGTGGCCGATGGCGATCTGCTGCGCTACCTGCGGCAAACCCTGGTGCAGGCGTGGCAGCGATCGCTCTACCCGGTGGCCGGGCCGGTGCATTTAAACTGCCCCTTTCGCGACCCCCTGGCCCCCGTGGCGGATGGCTCGGTGGAGCACTTGAAGGCCACCCTGGACGATCGCTTCTTGGCCGCTGTGATGCCCACCACCGAGGTTCTGAGGGGGGCTGGCACCGCCGCCGCTCTGCCGCTACTGGAGAATTGGCGACCGGGCGATCGCGGTTTAATCATCGCTGGCCCGGCCCAGCCCCTCGATCCGATCGCCTACTGCAAGGCAGTGGCCGCCCTGGCCGAGCATCTCGGCTGGCCCGTGTTAGCGGAAGGGCTCTCTCCCCTGCGCAACGCCGCTGCCCTCAATCCGTATTTGGTCAGCACCTACGACCTAGTTCTGGGCCAGCCTGCCTGGGCGGTGGATCTGGCCCCCACCCAGGTGATTCAGCTCGGCCCCCTGCCGACTAGCAAGACGCTACGCCAGTGGCTGCAAGCCACCCAACCCCGCCGTTGGGTACTCGATCCCGCTGGGGCTAACCTCGACCCCCTCCATGGCCCGGCCATCCCCACCCCCGTCGCCCTAGATTCCCTGGTGCTGTCTATACCGCCGTCCCAGCCCCATTGCCCCAGGTCTCCCTACCTGGAGCAATGGTTGGCCCTAGAACAGACCCTGCGTCACCATCTGAATGCCGCTCTGGACGCCCTGGCAGAACCCTTTGAGGGCAAAGTGCCCTGGTTGCTGGCCCGTTGTCTGCCCCTGGGCACGTCCCTCGTGATTGCCAACAGTATGGCCATCCGGGATGTGGAGTGGTTTTGGTCGCCGGGCGATCGCGGCATTCGTCCCTACTGCAACCGAGGGGCCAACGGCATCGACGGTACCCTCTCCACTGCCCTCGGCGTAGCCCACGGTGGCCCCCCCACGGTGCTGCTAACGGGGGATCTGGCCCTTCTCCACGACACCAACGGCTGGTTGAGCGTACCCCGGCTGCGCGGCCACCTGACCGTGGTGGTGGTCAACAACCACGGCGGGGGAATTTTCGAGCGCTTGCCCATTGCCACGACGCCATCCCTGGGTCCAGACCTGTTTGAAACTTTTTTTGCCACGCCCCAAACCATCGATCTCAATCATCTCTGTGCCGCCTACGGCGTTAGCTATGAGCGAGTTGACACCTGGGCCCAGATGGAGGCCAGCCTGGGTAGGCTACCTGCCCAAGGCGTGCGGCTGCTGGAGGTGCGGTGCGATCGCAAACAGTCCCATGCCCGTCGCCAACAGCTCCTGACCGCCCCATTTATTCACCCACCACCCACCCATCCCTAAGCCTGGGGCAGCCAAAACGTAAACTCCGTCCCCTGCCCTACCTGGCTTTTGACCTCAATGGTGCCCCCCTGCACCTCCACCAAGCGGCGGCAGATGGTCAACCCCAGGCCAGTGCCACCAGAGCTGCGGTTGCGGGAGCGATCGGCCCGCCAGAAGCGCTCAAACACGTAGGGTACATCCTCCTCAACGATACCAATGCCGGTGTCAGCCACGCTCACGTACACCCGTCCCGGCTGGGCCCAGGCGTTGACCGTAACCGATCCTTTTTCGGTGTAGCGCAGCGCATTGCTCAGCAGGTTGATGACAATTTGCTCAATGCGACTGGGGTCGGCGTAGACCGAGGGCAGATCTGGCGGACACTGCAGGGTAATGACCACCCCCTCCTGGCTGACAAATTGGTCGGCAAAGGGCCGTACCAAGCCGCTCAGGAGGGGGCACAGGGCGATCGCTTGGGCTTGGATGGGGAGGTAGCCTGCCTCTAGCTTAGACAGCTCTTGTAGGTCATTGACCAGGCGCTGAAGGCGGGTCGTTTCTCCCGCCAGCCGCTGGTATAGCTCGGGCTCGGGGGAGACAGTACCATCGGCCAACCCCTCCAAGTAGCCGTAGATAATGGTCAGGGGTGTGCGCAACTCGTGGGTGAGGTCGCCAATCAACTCGCGGCGGTGCTCTTCGACCCCTTCCAGGTCTGCCGCCATGCGGTTAAAGCTGCTGGCCAACCGCTGAATTTCTAAAATTTCTGAGGGCGGCACCCGTTCATCCATGTGGCCCGCCGCAAAGGAGCGGGTCACTTCGGCCATTTGATCCAGGGGCCGAATAATGCGCCGTGACACCCAGTAGCTCAGTCCTCCGGCGGTGCCGCCACCCACCAGAATGGCCCACAGCATGCCCCGACTCCAGGCAGCCTCAAACCCCTTCACCAACTGGGTACGCCGCTCCACATTCAGCACGCCATTCTCGTAGCGCTCAATGTAGACAACAAAGAGGCGCGGGCTATACAGGCGGCCAATGATCACCAGGGTGAGAATGCCCACCCCCATCACCGCTAGGTGCGAGAGAAACAGTCGACTACGCAGGCTAATTTTGGCCATGGCATGGGGAGAATTAGAGCTTGGCCAGATCGGGGGCGGCAGGAGTCCAGCGGGGCCAACTGGGCTAGGCGTCCACTCACACAGCGGTGACAGGCCGTGGATGATGGACGTTCTAGATGGGAGTGTTCTGCAGGTCGGGTTGTTCTTCGGGCAAAATAGCCCCCTCTACGGGGCAGACCTGCAGGCAAATACCACAGTCAATACAGGTTGAAAAGTCAATCCAGTACCAGTCGGTGCCTTTGGCATTTTTGGCCGGCCCTTCATGGATGCAGGCTACCGGACAGGCATCGACGCAGTCAGCTACGCCTTCACAAACATTGGTCACAATAGTGTGGGCCACAATCTCTCCTCACGGGCATAGAACGCTGAACTGGCCCTGGCCCAAACGCTGACTCCATGGGAGCCTTTGGCCAGAACCGGGGCATTAACCATCCCCCACGTTAGTTGAGAGCTTCAATATCTGGCAACCCATCGGGACCAATCCAGGCGATGCGGCTAATGCGCCGCTGGCGCGCCAGGGCGCGGGTCGCCGCTGGGGGTTCTCCGACCGACAGGTGAACTTCGGCTCGCACCAGGCTGGGGGAGGTGCGGAGGGTGTGGGCGTAGGTAAAGGCTGCGGCCGTTGCCTGGGGCACGGTGGGCACCACGAGCCAGTCGCTGGGGGGCGTATCCTGGGGCAGGTAACCCGTGGGCAGCAGCGTCTGGTGCAGGGTTTCCATATTTAGAACAAAGCCAATGCCCGGAAAGCCTTGCCCCTGGCCTTGAAAGACCCCCAGCAGGTGGTCGTAGCGGCCTCCCTGACCCAGTACCTGGCACCCTTGGTCGGGGCCTGTGACCACCTCAAACACCAAACCCGTGTAGTAGTCAAAGGGGCGAATGAGGCTCAGATCTAGGGTGAGGGCCGGGCCGGGGCGATCGCCATCTTCCCGGGTCACCTCCCGCAGCAGGGCCACCAACGATTTCAGTCCTGCTACCGTTTCCGCTGTATCCAGGTCGAGCTCAAGGTGGCCTAAGGCCTGGAGCACATCTTCAGGATGGCCCCGCAGGTCAAGCAGGTACAGGGCATGCTGGTGCAACTCCGGCGGCAGACCCATCCCCTCTAGGGCCACTCGATCCAAGCTAGCGAGGGCTTGGCGCACCGCCTGACGTTGGTCGGGCGCAAAGGGCTCTAGCAAAGCCTGGGTCAGTTGGGCGTTGCCCAAAATCAAACACCAGGTGTCGAGATGGAGGCTCTTGAGACAGTCCATCAGCAACAGCAAAATCTCGGCATCGGCAACCGTGGCCCCCGCCCCTAGCAATTCAACCCCCGCCTGGTAAAACTCCTGCTGGCTACCGTGGCTCCCCTGGGCCGCCTGGCGAAAGACGTTGGCGTTGTAGTACAGGCGCTGGGGATAGGTGACGCGGGCCAGGCGGGTGACAGCGGTGCGGGCAATGGAAGCGGTCAGCTCGGGGCGTAGCCCCAGCCGTTTGCCAGCTGCAGGCTGGAGCTCAATCACGGCCTCCTGGTCAATGGCTCCACCGGCCATCAGGGTATCCATCCGTTCTACCGTGGAGGTAATGATGCGGTGGTAACCCCAGCGCTGAAAAACTTGCTCTAGGCGATCTTCAATCCAGTGCTTTTGGGCGACATCTAAGGGCAGCAGATCGCGGGCACCGGCCGGGGGGGGATAGATCATGATTTTTTCTTACCTCCAAAGAGACCAAAGAACCCACCGCCCTGATCGGAGGACTTAGGGTTAGAGGATTTAGGGCCAGTCGCCTTAGCGGCCCCAGATGTAGAGCCACTGCCCGCTTTATCTACCCGAGCCTGTACCGCGAGGGCTTTTTCGTCCTTGGGGTTAATGTCAAGGGCTCGCTTGGCATGAATGCGGGCCATGGTGGCCTGCCCAGCCTTTAGGTACAGGGTCGCCAGATAGCTGTGGCACGGGCCGTTGGTGGGGTAGGCCTTGACGGCTTCTCGCAACTCCAGAATGGCCCGACTATAGTCTTTGTCGTACTCATATTCCTGGGCCCGATTGATATAGCTTTCTAAAATGGCCGACTGGGAATGGCGGGGAGAAGGCACCGTAGCTTGGCCAGGGTTGGAAGACGCTGGCGTTGGCGCTGACGTTGACTGGGGTCTGGCTGATGCCGTTCCGGGCTGAGCCGAGGTGTCGTCCCTCAGACTGCTGCGGTAGAGATAAACCAGGTTGAGTTCGCTCAGCTCACCCATAATGCTGGTGACCGCATCGAGTTGGTCAAACTGGCGCGCGGCCAGACCGTTAACCGCCTGGCGATAGGCGGCTTCAGCATAGGAGGCTTTGATTAATTCCTGGGCCGCCGCCGAGCTAACCGCAGGGGGACTGCCGCTCTGGCGCAGGGATTGTCCTTTCAGCTTCAGCACCAGCAAATGCTCGGTACTGGATTTTTCTTGGCTCAGGGCCTCATAGGCCGGGTTTACCAGCTTCGAGAGAATTTCGCTGGCCTGCCGTGCTTCGGCGGCCGGAGCCTCCGATAGGCTGTCGGGATGAAGCTTGCGCGCAATGGTGAGGTAACGCTTGCGAACAGTCTTAGTATCGGCAGTAATGGGCACCCCCAGCACCGCATGGTAATCGTCAAAGTCAAATTGGAACAGACCTTGTTCTGGTTTCATAGTCACTTACCGGGGGATGGCACAGAGGACATAGAAGACTGGCGAAATATTGTTAATGCTACCTAGCCAACCTCAGTTTAACCATCCCTACAACTTTTAATGAGGTTGAAGGCTGGGCAAGCCGGGGTAGCCGACAAAATCACGGGGGCAACTCAGCGCACAGATGGCTTGGAAAGGGCATCCCCTGGTGCGATGGCCCCTGTCGCCACCGTAAATGCCCTGAGATAGAGATATAAGCCACCTTAACTCGCTTTCATAGTGTAAAGGCAGAGGTTCCCTGGCTTTTTAAACACCCTAGAGGGCACCCTCTAGGGGTGGTAAAACCAGGGGCTTAATTTGGCTGAGGGTTTGCCCCATGATCGAATGGATATGGCCGTTGGTGGCCAATAGCCGACCCGACATGACATCTAGGGGAGAACCATCGTAGGCGGTGACTTGGCCTCCCGCCTCCCGCACGATCGCAATGCCCGCCGCGACATCCCAGGGCGAAAGCCCCCGCTCCCAGTAGCCATCCAGACGGCCGCAGGCCACGTAGGCCAGGTCAATGGCCGCCGATCCGCCTCGACGTACCCCCTGGGTCAGATGGGTTAAGTGGCAAAATTCGGCGTAGTTGTTGTCGGGGGTTTCGCGGCGATCGTAGGCAAACCCAGTCACCAGCAGGCTCTGGGCCAGGTGGCTGGTGGTAGAAACCCGGATCGGTTGCCGGTTGAGGGTGGCCCCGAGCCCCGTGGCGGCGCGAAACAAGTCCCGCTGAATGGGGTCGTAGATGACCCCTAGCACCGGCTCCCCCTCGGCCAGCAGGCCGATGGAAACCGCACAAAAGGGATACTGGTGGGTGTAGTTGGTGGTGCCATCCAGGGGATCGATCGCCCACAGGAGGGCGGCATTGGGGTTACCCAGGGCCCCCGATTCTTCGGCCAAGATCCCGTGGTCAGCGGGAATATGACGGGCTAACACGGCCATTACCGCCGCCTCGGCGGCCCGATCGGCTTCGGTAACCAGGTCTCCAGGCCGTCCCTTCTCGTCGATGCTGGTCAGATTGCCCCAGTAGTGCTGAAGTACCGAACCGGCCGCCAGGGCAGCTTCGGTGGCGCTGTCTAGCCAGCGCTGCAAATCAGAGGGGTCAGGGAGAGGCATGGGTGAGGGTGAGGATGAAGGAACTGAGCAAAAGCATTAACTGCGTCTTCTTTTAGTCTTCTTCTAAGGGTAGGCTCCGGCGCACCTTGCCTTTGCCAAAATAGCGGCCAAACTGGAGCTCGTAGACCTCATCTTCGTCTTGGGTCTCGGCCTGAAGGTTGCTGCGAGGGTAGCTGACGCACAGCAGAGCGTAGCCCTGGCGGCGTAGATCCGGGGAGAGCCCCATGGCCTCTGGCTGATCGACTTCGCCCGACAGCAGGCGCACGGCACAGGTAGTGCAGGCTCCGTTGCGGCAGGCAAAGGGAAGTTCAACTCCCTGACTTTCTGCCGCCTGGAGAACGTAGCGATCCTCCGGCACCTCGACGGTGTAAATTCTCCCAGTTTGGCGGTCGTGGATGGTGACGGTGTGGGTACGGGCCATAGGATCGGGGGGTGGGGTCAGGGAAACGGTGGATGAACAGCGCTGGATAGGCGATCGCGCCCACGGACGGGTAACTCCACCCGCTGCACCTCTATGCTCTCACGAAAAATTGCTCCCCGGCCAATCGGGCCATGGCTGCCCCACAAACCGTCCCGCCCCCTGTTATCTCGCCCCATTCTTTGATAAGATAGCCATTCAGCGGTGATATGCCGCCTCCTGGAGAGATGGCCGAGTGGTTGAAGGCGCAGCACTGGAAATGCTGTTTAGGGGTGACTTTAACGAGGGTTCGAATCCCTCTCTCTCCGTTTTTATCAAACCTGGGGCTAGAACGATTCTAGTCACAAAGATACCGAAGAATGATACCGAAGCATCTTCCTTACTACCGAGGGCGCAGGGCTCTGAGCCCCTACTGGGGGTATATTTTTTACGAGAATTTCTTTGGGCCACTGCTTTAGCCTAGGACATCGGTCTAGGGTTGCGGGTCTGGATGCGCAGGAGCTGAGCTTCGTCGCCGAGGTTGTCGACGGTGGTTAGCCAACCGTTCTAGGCTCAGCGAAATCACCCCCAGGGTAACCAAAACGACCCCCATCCACTGGATAAACAGCAGCGATGATTTTTCGCCGGGGATAATCATCGTGGCCAAAATCGCCGTCACCACCGGGCCACTGGCTTCCACAATGGAGGACTGGGACGCCCCTAGCCGCTTGACGCCGTAGTCGTTCAGGACGTAGCCCAGCAGGGTCAACAACCCTAGCACCCCGGCTCCCAGATAAAGACCCAGCGGTTGAGTGGCCTCTCCTGGGGTCAGCCCGAAGAAGGAACCCAGGATTAACATCAGGCTGGTCAGAATAAAAATCGTCCCGAATTGCAGGAGGCTCATCGGCACCGGGTGGAGCCGCCGGATACTGAGCTGCATAGCCATGAGGAAGAACGCAAAGGCGATGCCAGCCAGCAGCGCTGCTCCTATGCCCCACAGCGATCCGCCATTGCCGCTGATGTCTGTATAAAGGCTGGGCAGAGCTGTAAACACAATACCCATGCTGATCGCAAACATCACCACTAACCGTAGAGAGGTGGGGCGATCGCCAAAGAGAAACCAGGTTAGGGGCACCGTAATCAGCGGGTACATAAACAGCAGGGTGACGGCAACCCCAGGCCCCACGTCGGCAATGGCCTGGTAAATCAACACCTGAGACAGGAACAAAAAGCCGCCGCTGGCCACCGCCTGGCCGAGGGGCCGCCTGTCAGCGCTCTGAAACAGTTGACGCAGATCACTCCCCACCCGGGGGTAAAGCCGAGGGGCGACTAGGGCCAGCAGGGGCACAAAGACCACCATGCGCAGCCATAGCAGCCACAGCGCGCTGGGCAGGGTCATGGGCAACACCGCCTCTACCGGCAGCTGCCCCAGCACTTGCCCGCCATGGCCAATCACCCCCACGATCACGTTTTGCAGGGCTAGGGCCAGGGTTGAGAGGATAACCAGCACCAGCCCGATCCGAGTGGCCCTGGAGCGATCGCCGCTGAGGGAGGGGGAGGCTGGAACCTCGCTTTTGCTCTCATCCTGGGGGGCGGGGCGGGATGTCGCCGGAGGGTTCACCCTAGGAGGGTTCGCCATGGTTCCCAACGCTGGGCCAGGCGGAGCCCCCCCGGCTCGGGCGGGGCTAGGCTGGGGCCCCCGATAGGTTCTCAGGGGTAGGGCAGGGCCCGAGGACGACTCCCCGTCGCTAGGGCTAAGATAACCGCTGGAATTGCCATAGACGCTGTTATAGGATGGCCCAGTGGTCATTGACGGCGGTGTGCCATTGGGCAGCGTGCCAGGGTAATTCTGAGCGGCTGGGCTGGGGGTCATGTGGCGTTGCAGCTGCTGACTAAGCCGCGCTACCAGCGCTTCTAAAATAGCCTCCCCCTGCTGCTCGACAGTCTGCATGCGGCCAATCTGCTGGGAAATGCTGCTGTGATAACTGGTCAGATCCTGCTGGAGCGATGCCAGGGTGCTCTGGAGAGTAGCATCTAGGGCGGCCAGGCGCTGACTGGCTGCCGTGAGCGGGGCGATGGCATCTGGATGGTCGGGGGGGCTGGCTTGAAGGGCCATGGGGTTGACCGCAGCCAGGGACGTTTCTAAGCGCCCTTGCAGGTGGGTGGCCAAGGCGATCGCGAGACGCTTAGCCCAGACCTGCTGCTGGGCAATTTGCTGCTGGGTGAGGGCTTCACTGTGGCGGGTTTGGAGCTGATCATGCTGAGCTTGCAGGGTTTCATAGTCACCCTCTAGGGCTTCGATATCGGCCATCAGGCGCTGTTTGCGAGCCTGGAGCTGGGTGATATCTTCGGCCAGATAGCTCGAGACTTGATGGCGCAGCGCCTCCAGGTCTTGGCCTAAAACTCGCAAAATCAGCTCCGCCGACTGGGGCGTAGGCTGCGGTGGAAAAGAATCTGGCTGATAGTTAGGGGGCCCCATAGTGATCTGTCGCTAATAATCCAATCATCCGGCCAGGCCGGTAGCCGGTTTCCACTCGATGAATCCAGACAGGCTCCTTAGTGTAGCTGGCGATCGCAAATCTGGCCCACCCCAGAGGTTGGTTAAAAAGCCGACGTTAACGTCGTACTTTATACTGCAGACGCGGAATCAGGTGGCTGACAGCTCCCACTATTCACGGTGGACAGTCGGCTAGCGAAACCCAGGCCCGGCCTAGGCCAGGCTTCTAAAATCACGAATGCTACTATTGTGCTCAAAAAATGTGTTCAAAAAATCAACCAACCTCCCTAAGAGTCCGATGACGATGGACTGGGTGAGCCAAAGGCTTCAATCTATCAGTGAATTTCTCAATGCCAGGTTATCCAAACGGATTGCCTCCTGGGTGTTTTTGAGCATTGTTGTGATCGAGGGGGTGATTCTAGTGCCCTCGGTGATGCGTCGGGAGCGGGAGCTGTTGAACTATCTCCGATCGCTGTCCACGGCCCAAACCCTAGGACGGCTGGATGCGGCATCCCTCACCAACCTCCGAGACGATCGGGTGATCGATTATGTCAAGGGTATTCAGACCAACGAGGTCATTTTGGGCGGCGCCATCTACGACCTGCAGGGCAATCTAGTGGGCAGCTTTGGAGAACCCCCCGAACTGACCCTAACCGAGAGCCAGCGGGGGAGGATGAGCGATCGATACTACCGTTGGGAACAGCGCTACGACGCCCCTTGGGATATGCCACCCCTGGGCGGTCGCTACGTGCTGATCGTGCGCCACAATGCCGCCTGGGTGCAGCAAGAATTCTTTGCCTTCATTGGCCGCATCGCCGGTCTAGTACTGATCATTTCTACCTTTGTGACCGGGGCAACCCTGGTGGTTCTGCGACGGCTCCTGATCAGACCTATTATGCTACTGCGCCAAGACTTGATGACCGCAGGGCAGGTCATTGGCGACGATTCTGACACCCAGACCCTAGTCTTTGAGTCACTGCGGTACGCTCGAGACGATGAGCTAGGGGATGTGATTACAGCCTTTGAACAAATGTTTGGTCAAATTACCACCGCCGTGGCCACGCGCAAGCAGAGCGAAACGCGATTTCGCACCCTGGTTGAGCAGGCCGTAGACGCCTTTTTTGTGGTCGATGCCACTGGGCAGGTGATCGATGTCAACCAAAATGCCTGCGATAGCCTGGGCTACAGTCGAGAGGAACTACTCCAGCTCACGGTGAGCGACCTTCAGCCCAGCTTGAGCCCAGCGGACTTTCAGATGATTTGGCAGCAGCTGAGGCCAGGGGTGCCCCAGACGCGAGAGGGCTGGCACCAGCGTAAAGACAACAGCGGCTTTCCGGTGGAGGTACGTCTAGGGGTGCTGGATACCGGCCGCGATCGCCCCGATCGACCCCAGGAGCGCCAACGCTACGTGCTGGCCCTAGCTCGGGACATTACCGATCGCCGAGTCTCCGAGGCTGCCCAGGCTCGCTTGGCGGAAATTGGTGAACTGGCCGCCATGATCGTCCATGAGGTACGTAGCCCCCTCACCACGGTGCTGCTGGGACTCAACTCCTTTCGCTCCCTAGAGTTGCCCGAGCGAGCCCAGACCCGCCTAGCCCTGGCCCTAGAGGAATCCGAGCGCCTCCAAAAACTGCTCAACGAGATTCTCCTCTACTCCCGCGATCCGGCTCTGGAGCTAGAAGCCATTGAGCTAAATGGGTTGGTTCATGACGTCGTTGCGGCCCTGGCCGACGATGGCGGCAATGGCGGCGGGGGTGACCAGCCCGCTTTAGATGTGATTACCCTGGCCCAGCCGGTCATCATCCAGGGCGATCGCGACAAACTCAAGCAAGTCTTTATTAATCTGGTCATCAACGCCCAAGAAGCCAGCACTGGTGACAGCACAGTCACCTGGAAGGTGCATCCTCCCACGGCTAAATCAGGCGCGGTCAGCATCCACAACAGCGGTGACCCGATTCCGCCAGAGATCCTGCCTCAGCTGACCCAGCCCTTCTTTACCACCAAGCCTTCGGGTAACGGTCTGGGCCTAGCCATCACCAAGCGCATCGTCGAAGCTCACCAAGGCACCCTAGCCATTGACTCGTCTGCCGAACTGGGTACAGAGGTAACCGTAATTCTCCCCCTGGCTGGGATTTAGATGTGATTCAACCGTCTAGGACAGGTTGACCCAGGTGTGGTTACCCTCCCACAGGCGCTAGAACGAATCTAAATCCAGGGCCTTAGAGCCGCCCTCTTCAATCAGAGTCAGAATTCTGCTCAGCTGAGACCAAATCAGCAGACCGCTCAGCAGGGTCATGGGCATCCCCATGGCGTAGGCCACCTTAGCCGAAAAGCCAAACAGCTGAATGCCCGAAGCCAAAAACACGCACACTCCGGCGCAGATACCAAAGAACGGGATCTGCAGCTTGGGGCCCCGCAGGGTCGCCAGAATACGGGTGGATCGTCTACTGTTCCACTCGTTAACGGACTGTTGCAGAGCGGTACTAAAGGCATAGCCCGAAGACACTGACGCTAGAAAGCCAGCGAAGAACAAAACGTAGGGCGGTTGTGGGTACACAGGCTTAGAAAAATAAAACAATACGTAACTTTTCTTGATTATAGGGGAGAGCTGTCCCCCAGATCGCACCGGCAGATCGCCTAGATCGCCCCAGATAGTGGCCCACCGCCCCATCCCAGTCGCTTAGACTTGCAACACCTGGCGGAGGCCGCCGACGGCGGGCACCAGCTGTTCGGCTTGGGCCAGGGAATATTGCGTGAGCGCCCCCCAGGCGACGCCGATCACCCGATCCAGGGTAATGTCGTCTTTCACCAGCGCCCAGAGGCGCTGCACTTCCTGGGTATGGAGGCGATCGTCATCGGTGAGGGCCAGCACGATCATCTGGCGCAGGTGGGTACCTTCCTCAGACATCAGGTAGCGAATGCCCAGCCCGGCAGTGGGCAACAGGTCAAAGTCCCCGCCTCCCTGGGCGATCGCCAGCATGTTTTCCAGCCGCTGCCACTGCAGCTGCCCGTCCTGAAACAGCACCTCCAGCAGTCGCTGACGCAGGGCTGGAGTCTCTCCCAGCAGCAGGCGACGGGTGACGTAGGGGTAGGCCACATTGACGATCTTAAACTCGGGGTTGAGGCTCAGGGCCAGCCCCTCCTGGGTGACCAGAGAGCGAATAATCAGAGCAAACTTAGCCGGTACCCGAAAGGGGTACTCGTACATAAGTTCTGAAAACTGGTCGGTGATGGTCTTAAAGTTAAAGTCTCCGACACTGGCCCCCAGGGCACCCCCCAGCACCCGTTTCAGGGCCGGTATAATCGGGCCCAAATCTGTGTCGGGGGTCAAAAATCCGAGTTTGACAAAGTCTTTGCCGAGCTCGGTAAAATCTTGGTTAATCAGGTGCACCACGGCATCCACCAGCCCTTCCTTGGTGGCCTGATCGAGCTGATCCATCATGCCGAAGTCGATGTAGGCCATCCGCCCATCGGCTAAGGCAAATAGGTTGCCGGGGTGGGGGTCAGCGTGGAAAAAGCCAAACTCCAGCAGCTGACGCAGACCGGCGGTAACGCCAATTTCAATCAGCCGGTCAGGGTCTAGGTTGTCCTGCTGTAGCGAGGCTGCGTCGGTGAGCTTGCAGCCGTTAATCCACTCCAGGGTCAACACCCGCTGGCTACAGTAGGGCCAATAGATAACGGGCACCTTGATGGTGAGATCGGCTTCAAAGTTAGCGGCAAAGCGCTCGGCATTGCGCCCCTCGTTCAGGTAGTCGATTTCCTCAAACAGCTTGATGCCAAATTCATCCACAATCAGGGTCAGATCATGGCCCAGGTTCAGGGGCAAAAATTTCCCCAGCCAGCTAGCCGCCCACCGCATCAGAAAGAGATCGCGGCATAGGACAGGGCGCAGACTCGGGCGCTGTACCTTAACCGCCACCTCTTCCCCAGAAAACAGCCGCCCCCGATACACCTGCCCCAGACTAGCCGCCGCCACCGGCAACGGCGACAGGGTATCGAAAATCTCTTCGGGGCTGCGACCGAGCTCGACCTCAATGATGGCCATCGCCTCGGCCGTCGGGAAAGGCGGTAGCTGATCTTGGAGCTTGGTCAGTTCATCGAGAAAATCTTGCCGCACCAGATCGGGGCGAGTCGATAGGGCCTGACCGACCTTGATAAAGGTGGGGCCCAGGTTGGTTAACACCTGCCGCAACTGGGCGGCCCGGCGGGGGCGATTTTGCACCTCTTGGCTCAGCCAACGATCCATCTGGAGGCCGAAGACAAAGGTGCCAAGCCACCAGACAATCTGTAAAACTCGCCAGCCTAGGGTACCCAAGCGCCAGCGAAAGTAGCGGGCGATCGCTACCGCATCGTACGTTCCCATGGAAGCCGGATCTAGACCTGCCACTGTGCCACTTGCCCCCTAGGTAGTTTGGTAAGGCCCTGCTGACATGCTCCCTAACCGTGCCGGTATGGCGTGGAGGGTATGCGGCGATCAAGAGCCCCTGGATCGGGTTAACTTATCTTAAATATAGTATGGAAAACTACAAAATCACGGTTCTAACGATTGGCCCTGAGTTCTAACGGTTGACGCTGAGCCCAGGGCCAGGGTTGAGCCTCAGCTCAGCAGTATTGAGCGGCCTTTAAACCCACCTGAGCTAGGGCTGTCTTCAACGCCTGGACTACCTGCCCCTGGGCCGATTCCGCCAGTTCGGGGAACATGGGTAGCGACAGAACCTGGTGGGCCGCCGCCTCGGCCTGGGGGAGATCCCCAGGCTGGTAGCCCAGGTGTCGATAGACCGGCTGCAGGTGCAACGGTAGAGGGTAGTAAACCATGCAGATCACCCCGGCTTCCCGCATCATTTGCTGCACCCGGTTGCGCTCCTGACCAGTTGCGGTAGCGTGGCTCAGGCGCAGGGTGTACTGGTTCCAGACTGATTGGCCAAAGGTAACCGGCTGGGGCCGCACCACCTCGGCGATGGGGGCTAGGAGGCCGTGGTAGCGATCGGCCACCTGACGCCGCTGCTGGTTCCAGGTATTCAAATAGCGCAGCTTAATGGCCAAGATCGCCGCTTGGATCGAATCTAACCGGCTGTTAATACCGATCGCCTCGTGGTGGTACTTGATCCGACTGCCGTGCTCTCCCAACATGCGGGCCGTGGCGGCCAGCTCATCGTCGTTGGTGGTAATCGCACCGCCGTCGCCACAGCCCCCTAGGTTTTTGGTAGGAAAAAAGCTAAAGCAGCCCACTTGACCAATGCGGCCCACCGGCTGTCCCATCCACTCAGCACCCGTGGCCTGGGCACAGTCTTCGATCACCGCCAGGTCGTAGCGGGTCGCCAGATCCATGACCGGCCCCATGTCTACCGGACGGCCAAACAGATGCACGGGCATAATGGCTCGAGTGCGATCGCCGATCGCCGCCTCGATCTTAGCCACATCGAGGTTAAAGGTTTCCAGGTCAATATCCACAAACACTGGGGTTGCGCCCACCGCGCTAATGGCCTCCGCCGTGGCAATAAAGGTAAAAGGAGAGGTAATCACCTCATCTCCAGGGCCAATATTGAGCGATCGCAACGCCAGGTATAGGGCATCAGTACCTGAGTTGCACACAATGCAGTGGTCAGTGCCCACGTACTCACCAAAGGCCTTGGCAAAGGTCTCGACAATAGGGCCATTAATGTACTGCCCAGAGGCCAGCACCTCAGCCACCGCTGCATTAACATCAGACTGAATGGTTCGGAACTGCCCCGTAAGATCGACAGGAGGAATCACGCTCACTCGCTCACACTCACCTAGTGAATAGGCCTAGTTTACCCTACGTTACGGCTGCATCGAGTCGCCCCAGTTGGTTGAGCTAGTGGCTGAGCTAGCCTCAATTTCACCCTGGCCCAGATTGGTTGATTGTGGCCCCTTGGTTGATTCTTTAAGCCCGTTCTTTTCTAGCCCATTCTTTCTAGGCGCTGCCTTGACCCATTTTCCCCTTTTCGGCCCAAACTCACCTGTTTCCGAAGATCCGGCGGCTCGGTGGATGCACCGCTGTCTAGAGCTAGCCAGCCGAGCAGCCGGGCAAACCGCGCCTAACCCCATGGTGGGGTGCGTGGTGCTCGACCATGGCTTGGTGGTAGGAGAGGGCTTTCACCCCGGGGCCGGGCAGCCCCACGCCGAGGTATTTGCCCTGGCCCAGGCGGGGCCTAGGGCTCAAGGGGCTACCCTCTACGTCAACCTAGAGCCCTGCAACCACACTGGACGCACCCCACCCTGCACCGAAGCCGTGATTGGGGCGGGGGTGGCGCGAGTGGTGGTGGGTATGGTAGACCCCGACCCGAGGGTCTCAGGATCAGGCATTCAGCGGCTTCGCCAGGCAGGGGTGGAGGTGATCGTCGGGGTTGAGGCGGCGGCTTGCCAACGGCTGAACGAGGCATTTGTGCAGCGGGTCACCCGTCAACGCCCCCTGGGCCTGCTCAAATACGCCATGACCCTCGACGGCAAAATTGCCACCACCAGCGGCCACAGCGCCTGGGTGACCGGCCCGGCGGCCCGCGCCGCCGTCCACCAACTGCGGGCCACCTGCGATGCCGTGGTGGTCGGGGGCAACACGGTGCGTCGCGATAACCCCCGGTTGACCACCCACGGCCAGAGTTCCCACAACCCCTGTCGGGTGGTCATGAGCCGCCGCCTTGACCTCCCAGCCCAGGCCCATTTGTGGGATACCCAGGTGGCTCCGACGCTGGTATTCACGACCCCAGAGGCAGACCCAGAGCGGCGTCAGCACCTGCTGGATCAAGGCGTAGAATTGTTTGTGTTGCCGACCCTAACCCCCAAGACCCTGACCCAACACCTCTATCAGCGGGGTTGCGCCGCTGTTCTGTGGGAATGTGGCGGACAGCTAGCGGCCCAGGCCCTTCAGGATGGTCTGATTGATAAGGTGTGGGCCTTTATCGCGCCTAAGTTGGTGGGGGGGCAGGACGCACCGACGCCCCTGGGAGATTTAGGAATTCAACACATGGATCGGGCCTTGCTCCTGGAACGCATCACCTGGCGCACCCTAGGCCCTGATCTATGGCTGGAGGGTTACCTGGGAGCGCTGGCCTCGGCGGATCATGCCCAAGAAGCCCTAGAAAGCTAACGCGATCGCGCCCCCTTATCCTCCCGTGCTCTCCAACGCGCCTGGGCCCTAGGGGTAAATGCGGACGAGGCGAGGCAGGTCATAGGTCAACTCCCGATGACGCATCATGGCGTCTAGCGCCAGCCGCAGATCGTCCTTGCCGCGAAATGACTCAATCCGCTGGCACACCTCACCCTGGTCAAACAGCAGTAGCGTGGGCAAAGTCGAGAGGCGGTAGGCATTGGCAAGCCGCAGGTTGTCATCGGCGTTGACATCTACCAGGCGCACCTGGCCCTCCCACTCAGTCTGAAAACCCTGCAAAACTGGAAGAATCATGCGGCAGAGCCCACACCAGGGAGCCCAAAAATGGACTAGAACCGGCAGGTCGGACTCTAACACAGCGGCTTTGAACGTGACGTCGCCAATAGACATTGGGCATTGACTAGATAAAGGATTTTAGCTAAGTAGTTGGATCCCTAGAAGGGGATACCGGTGAAATTTATGGCTGGGTTTAAATTAGCCTTTGAAAGGCTTAAAGCAGGTGGGATCAATTGTAGACCAGTTGAGAATGGAAGTTAATGGGCGGGATCAGAGATTGTGCCAGAACCCCAACACAATTTTCCTTGGCCGAAGAATTTTCCTGCCCGATCCGGCTTGACTGAAAGCTGGCCATTGGCGGCACCGTCGCGAACCTGATGCTAGGGAGCTTGGGTGGCTCAACTCTTCAGAATGCCAGGGACTCGCTGGCGGCGGTTTGGCCACCAGCGAGTCCCTGGGAGGGCTAGGAGACCGCCAGGGGCTGATACTGCTGAATGAGCTCCTGGGCGGACTGTGCCGGTAGGGGTTTGGCAAAGAAATAGCCCTGGCCGTAGTCACAGCCCTCCTGCCGCAGCATGGTGACCTGGGCGGCGGTTTCGACCCCTTCAGCGATCACCTCCATACCCAGCTTCTGGCCCAGGGTCAAGATGGTGTTGATAATGGCCCGATCTTCGTTACTCTTCTCCAGGCGACCCACAAACGACTTATCTACCTTGAGGGTATCCATGGGAAATCGGTGCAGATAACTGAGGGATGAGTAGCCGGTGCCAAAGTCGTCGATCGCCAGCTTGAGGTCAAGGGCCTTGAGCTTCAGCATTAGGTCAATAGCCGCATCCACATCGCCCATCACCATGCTCTCGGTAATTTCTAAGCGGACACAGTGGCTGTTGACCTGGGTCTCTCGAAGGGCGGTCTCAATTTGGCTGATCAAATCGGCCTGGCCAAACTGGCGATTCGACAGATTAATGCTCATGGTCAGGTGCCGGTAGTGGGGAAAGGCATCGTGCCAGCTCCGCAGTTGCCCACAGGCTTCTCGAAAAATCCACTGCCCCAGGGCCATAATTAGCCCGGTCTCCTCTGCGGCAGGGATAAAGGCACTGGGCAGGACAAATCCCCGATCCGTTTGGTGCCATCGCACCAGGGCCTCAAACCCAGCCAGCTCACCCGTATGCAGCTTAATAATGGGCTGGTAGTAGAGCAAAAACTCCTCGTTGTCGAGAGCGCTAATCAGGTCGCTTTCGAGTTGGAGGCGGTTGACGGCCTCGGTCAGCATACCCGCGGCAAATACCTCAAACCGCGACTTACCCAGGGCCTTGGCTCGGTACATCGCGGTGTGGGCATCTCGCAACAGGTCGGCGGGCTTGTGCGCTAGCCCTGGCTGAGTAATGGCCACCCCAATGCTCAAGGTGCTGGGCAGCTTTTGCCCGTGCAGGGTCAGGGGTTCTGACAGGGCGTACTGGAGTCGATCCAGCAGTTCTCCGGCGGCGGCGCTGGGCAGGTGGGTCAGCAGCAGGGCAAACTCGTCGCCGCCAACCCGAGCGACCCGAGCCTCGGGGGGACTATGCTGCACCAGCCGCTGAGCCATCATGTGCAGCACCTCGTCGCCCACTTGGTGGCCCAGGCTCTCATTAATTACTTTGAAGCGATCGATGCCCATAAACGCCACAATCACTGGTGGTTCGGTGGGCTGCCCCTGGTGGTGGTGTAGGGCCTGTTGAATCGTGCCCATAAAGGCTTCCCGGTTGGGGAGACCGGTGAGCGAGTCATGGGTGGAGCGGTAAAACAGCTTGTAGGCCAGCACTACCGCAGTGGTCACGATCATGCCCGTGGCGGGCTCCGCTAGGGGGAGCCATACTAAGCCACGGATGCCCAGCCAGCCCACCCCGCTCAGTCCCACCAGCAGCAGCCCGTCGGAGAGCAACAGCAGGCTCGGACGCTTCACGGCCCAGGCTAGGCTGCCAGCCACTAAACACCAGCCCCACAGCCACAGCCCTTCGGCCCACGGCGGCAGAAACCGGTAGAGGGCAGACTCTCCACTGACGATATCGAGCAGTTGCCGGATCATCTGGCCGTGAATCACCACCCCAGGCATAGTGAGTTCGTCGTCTTGGTTAAAGCTAAAGGGCGTATAAAATCGGTCTTTGAGGCTGGCTGCGGTGGTGCCGATCAGCACAATGTTGCCGTTGACCCAACTGGGGTCAAACTGATCGCTGAGTACTTGGCTGATGGAGAGGTGGCGGGCAGACATGTGGTCGCTGTGGTAGCGCAGCAAAATCTGGTAGCCGCTACTGTCGACGCTCTGGTAGCCACCCTCCTGGCCAGACAGGACTGGAATGGCGCGATCGCCTAAATACAGGTGGTTTTCGCCCGCCCGTAAGGCTGCTGGAGAAAGCCCTGTGTAGGCCATGACGATCCGCAGGGCCAAGGAGTAGTAGCCACCGTCGGGGCTGCGCACATACATTAGGCTACGGCGAATAATGCCGTCGGAGTCGGTGGGAAAATCGTTAAACCCCACCCGATCGGCCTCAACGGTGGAGGGCGGCGGCACCTCACCCTGGCCAGCGGTGCTGCCCACGTTCATAATGGCCACCAGGTTTGGGGCCGCTAGAGCCTCGATCAGTTCCTTTGAACCGGGGGGGCGCAGGCTACTGCGGTAGAGATCTAAGCCCACCACTCGCGGTTCGTGGGCCTGGAGCTTAGTGATCACCTGGGCCAGCAATTGGTCGGTGAGGGGCCAGCCGTACTGACGAATATCGGCCTCGGTAATCCCCACGATGGTCATGCGAGGATCCAGCGCTTGGCTAGGATGCGATCGCACCAGGCGATCGAACACGAACAACTCTGCCGGTTCAAGCACGTTTAACACTTTCACGCCGGTCACCAGTGAGCCCGCCAGCACACTAGCCAACAGAACAAGTTTGCCCCCGGCATTCAAGGGCGTTGCACCCCACCACAGGAGCATCCGAGGTAATACCCTATGTTGCAGACGGTGGCCAATGGATTTAATCGCCGATTTCACGTTAGCTGAGCCTTTGAAGACAAAACCTAAACAATGGCAAATTTCTCATGTAGTGCACCGATTGCCCTGACCCTAGCCCATTGACCAGGTAACTGCTGCTAAGCATGCCCATATGCCCGCCAGGATCTAGCGATTGATTGGGAACCAATCCGTACCGATGGTTGGCTAGCCAGCGTCGTTAACGACACGAACTACGCTTCAACGCCACCGCCTGGGCGATATAGATCAGGCCTGACAAATCCACACAAAAGCGGCAGCCCCTAACGGGAACTGCCGCTACCGCGTTATACCAAATCCGACTGGGCTACCCCCGAAATGGTTTAGGGCGAATGCCATTCGCCCCTACGGATTGGTCTTTTTGTAATCGGGGTTATATGACTCGGATTTGGTATTAGAGGTTGTTTGAAAAGCCAAAGCGTGTTTCCCGTTATGCCTGTGGAGTAGGCTAATGTCCTCGAGGCATTGATCAGGAAAGTTACTCTATCGCGGGTGGGATGGGGGATACCCAGTGGGTGCCGCCGCCCTGGCGGCGGCCCGGAAACTCATCTCGGCTATTGGCACTGGCCACCGACTCTAGCCCAAAGGCCTGAAACACAACCATAACGACTAACGATAACGCCCCAATTGCCAGCACTGAGTAGTACGAACGGGCTGTTTGCTTGAGCTGAGTTTGCATAACATTTACCGTTATTGCCCCAGGCTTGAGTGACTTCCCTTGAGTGACTCCAATCTGAGGGTAGACGCTCCCTAAACAACATTGACGACCCTGGCCTTTCCCCCATGATTTAGATGCAGACCATGGTTGAGATGAGTCAAGCCTGAATCTATTAAGACCGAATCCTGGCGGCGTCATCGACAGAGGTCCTACGGAATTTGAACCTAGGGGATCCTACTGACCTTTCCCACCGATCCGGATCAGATGTGTGAAGCTTGTGTGAACTTTCTTGAAACTTTCCGGATTTTAGCGACTCTCGCCAGACCTTGATTGCGCAGTACTGGGCTCCCAGCGAGGGGGCTATCATCCGTATTGTTACGGAATGTCCCCTGTTTTCCCTTGAGGTTTGTTTTGGGATTCTCTGGGTAACAAGGGAAACTGGGAGGAGGTGATTCGATTAGGAGTCAGGAGCCGGGAGTCAGGAGGCAGGAGTCAGGAGCTGGGAGTTATACCGAATCTGAATCCTTTAGATGCGCTAGGGGATGCTAAACATCACCTTGGCACCTAGGCCTAGCAGGAGGCCTAGGACTGCTCCCAGGGTGGTGTTGATGCCATTGACCACCTCATTGGTAAGCCACGGTACCCGAGGCTGGAGCGTTGCCCCAATCAGGCTCTCGACGTTGGTGGCCACAAAGGCGGACACCAGGCAAATGCCTAGACCCCAGAAGGCCATTAACCCAACTCCCCAGCCCACCAGGGCAATCACCGCTGACCCGGCTACTCCAGCCACCGTCCCCTCTAGGCTGATGGCCCCTTCAGTGCCCGGAGGTACGGGCTTCAGGGAGGTAATTAAAAAGGTTCGCTGGCCGTAGGCTTTACCCACCTCACTGGCGGTCGTATCGGACAGTTTGGTGCCTAGACTGCTGACGTAGGCCAGGGCCAGCAGGGGAATCCACCGGTCAGCGGCGGCTGGGGTGGTGGCTACCCCGAGTAGGGCGATCGCAACTGCGCAGACCGCCGCGGCCAGGGCTGAACCCCAGACGTTTTCAGGCCCTCTGACCCCCGATCGCCCTTCGGCAATACCGGCGGCCTCCTTGCGGGCTTTGCCCAGGCGCGTTACAGCTGAACCAGCCAGGAAGTAGGTCATCATCACGATGTAGCCTCGCCAGCCCAGACAGCCCCAGATCAGCACCCCTAGCCCCCAGGCATGGAGGTAGCCTACAGGGGTCAGCAGCTTTTTGGGTGAACGCCAGGCTAGGCCCAGCAGGGCGGTGTTAATCACCCCACCCAGGAGCCAGGTCGTTGCCTGGGCAGCCGCAGGTATTGTCGATAGCACCATAGCGTGACGTCCTTGAAGTATCTAAGGGGAGTATCTACGGCCTAAAGCTCAAAGGTTTTGTGGAGGTGGAGGCAGTTGCCATGGATAGGGGCTGGTTCATAGGTCAGGCGATCGGCCACCAGATACATGATCTTGAGACCTCGGCCGCCCTCAGATTCGAGGTTGTTGACGGTAATTTTGTGGCGTAGCACAGCGGCGAGGTCAAAGCCGGGGCCCTGATCCCAAATCCGGATATCGATGGTGCGATCGCTAACGGCCACCTCAATGCGAACGGGGGTAGCCAAGGGCAACCCGGCATGGGCGTGGCGTACAGCATTCGTAAAGCCCTCAATCATCGCTAACTGACACTGAAGCCAAACATTTCGGGGAATGGGGGAAGCCTGAAATTGATCAAACCAAGCCAGTACCGACTTCAATTCCGTTGGATCGGTTTGGGTCTCTATCTGGCTGATGTGCTGGTAGGTCAAAGCAGGCAATAGCTAAATGGCTTGTATACTTGCATAATAGGCTCAAGCCCGCTGCGGCAGAAGCCCCGAAGCAAAGAGCTTTACATCTGTCTGGGCCTCTGTCTCCGCCCGGTAGCGGTGATCGGGCTGAGCCAAGTCAACAAATTCTGCCGCAGGTTCGTTAAGTCACGATAAAATTCTTGCTTTACAAATTGCCCCAGGGCATCTAATGGGCTAAACGATTCGCCCGGCTGCCAGCCAATGTCCTGGGCAATGGGGGTGGTATGGGATCCCTGAAGAATTTGCACAGTGGTTAGGTCAGGAAAGCGGCGCACCAGCACCTCTGATAGGGGGCGAGTTTGATCGAGAGTGTCGTTGCGAAATTTAATCAACAAGTTGCGGGGGACTGGGTAGCGATCGCGCACCAGCGCCAGGGTTGCCTCGGGGTCGGGGGTAAACTCTAGGTCAAAGGCCGGGTTAAACTGCACCACCTGCTCTAAAAATGGAATCGATCGCCGGGCCGGATAGTTGTTAAAGCTCATGTAAATATTGCCCGCCCGCTCCACCTCCCAGAGGCTGTTGATCAGCAGGTGAACCTTACAGCCCATGCTGTGCCCCAGACCATAGATGGGTAGATAGTAGTCGTGGGGTAGCACCCGCTTATACAGGTACCGCAGCGCCTGATCAAAGGTAATCAGTACCTCCTCGGCAATGGCGGCATGGTCAAAGGTATTGATAAAAGGGGTTGCCACCACCAGGTAGCCCTGGCGGGCCAGATTTTCGAGCAACCACTGGTAGGTCACGCTGGGGGCCGTTGCCACAAAGGCCCCCCCCAAAAAATGCACAATGGCCTGGGGGTAGGGGGCGGTAGGGAGATGCGGGGGTACCAAAATCCAGTTGCCAGATACCTCTTGCCAATTCATAGCGGTCTGACGTTGCCTGCTAGTTGATTAAGCTATAACGCTGCTTTCTCTATACTGTAGCCAGTTTGTGGGCGGGGCAGACAATAAATTCCCAGGAGAGATATCTGGGACAGTCGCTCGGCCTGGCTCCGCTCCCCGATCTCCTGTGGGTAAAGCCGACTCGGTGCCAGGCCCTGGCCCTTGCCTTCTGATTCGGTAGGGCGGTAAGCTCGATGGGCTGGGTTAAGGAAAGACTATGGCTCAGGGGGGCGCGATCGCAGAGCACACCGTATTGGTTGACGGACTGACTTGGTTTTACCGCGAGCTGCAGCCCCTCGGCGACACGCCTCGGCTGCCGGTGCTGCTTCTCCACGGCCTAGTTTCCCAAAGCTACAGCTGGCGACAGGTGATGCCTGGACTAGCACAGCAAGGTTTTCGCACCATTGCCCCCGACTGGATCGGCCATGGGTTTTCCGATAAGCCCGACCGCCGCGACTTCCCCTACACCCCCGAGTCTCTGGTCGCAGCCCTGGCCAGCTTTATCGATGCCCTAGAGCTACCCCAGGTTCATCTGGTGGCCCAGGGTTTTTTAGGATCCGTGGGTATCCAATACGCCCTTGGGCATCCTGACCGGGTTGACCGCCTGGTGATCATTAATGCTCCGGTCAGCATCGGATCTAAACTGCCTTGGAAAATTCGCCAGATGGGCCTCCCCCTGGCCGGAGATATGATCACCCAGGACCCCCTGCTGGTCGATCGCACCCTGGAGGGGGGCGGCCCCTACCAAGTCGACGACGCCGATTTAGACGTGTACCGACGCCCGTTTTTGAAAAGCTCTGACGTTGGCCGAGCATTGATGACCACGGTGCGCCGTCTCGCCATAGACGAGGTGAGTCAGGACATTGCCGCCGGTCTTCAAACCTGGGATCACCCAACCCTGGTACTCTGGGGCGAAAACGATCCCTGGCTGCCGATCAGCCTCGCTGAAGCAGCGGTGCAGGCCCTACCCAACGGTGAGCTGCAAACCTTGGCCCAGGTGGGGCACTACGCCCAGGAAGACTGGGCCGAGAAAGTTGTCGGGGCCATTGAAGTCTTCCTGCGCCAGATGGCCGTTTAGAAGGCTCAACCCAACGGGGCGATGGCTGTCGCTTGGACCTTCTACGTGGGTTAAATCCGCTCAACCCATCCCTCAAAACAGCACTACCATTGAGGATATAGGTAGGCCAGGCCAGTGCTCAAACCATCTGGGTCACCGCAGCCTAGAATGTCGGTACAGAACCCGGTTTCTTGGCCAGACGGTAAGTCATACCGTTAGCGCAGCGACGAAGAAACCGGGGTTTTAGCCATACTGTACCGGTGCTCTAGGCCAGGCCTATAGACCGTGCTGTTATGCCAGTCCACTCAGCCGCAGCGTCTTACCCAAGGAGAAGAATCCCATGGCCACTAAGCAGCAGTTCCAAAGCTTTGATGAGTTGTTGACCGGCACTCAGACTCCTGTCCTGGTGGATTTTTATGCGACCTGGTGTGGGCCCTGCCAGATGATGGCTAGCATACTCAATGACGTCAATAGCCAACTCAAGGGCAAGCTTAAGGTCGTTAAAATCGACACCGATAAATACCCCCGCATTGCCTCCCAGCATCAAGTTTCGGCCCTACCTACCCTGGTGCTATTTAAGGCTGGGCAGCCCGTCGATCGGATTGAAGGGGTGTTGCCCACCGACCAATTGGTAGCCCGTCTGCGGCCCCACCTGGGCTAGGGGATGACGGTGGTTCCCTGTGCGATCGCCCTGGGCAGCAATCTGGGTAATTCCCAACATATTCTTCGATCTGCCCTGCTCGCGCTGCATACCCCCCCTGACCTCGAGGTGGTGGCGCAATCGAGCCTTTACCAAACCGTCGCCATTGGCCCGATCCAACCCGATATCTTGAATGCCTGCGCCCTGGTCAATACGACCCTGTCTCCCCAGGATCTGCTCTACCGGTTACTGCACGTCGAGCAGGGCTTTGGTCGAGTGCGCCGCGAACGCTGGGGCCCTCGCACCCTTGATCTCGATGTGCTGTTCTATGGCCAGGCCATCATCCTTGAACCCGATCTAACCATTCCCCACCCCCGGCTGCGGGAGCGAGCATTTGTCCTGATTCCCCTGGCGGAAATTGCCCCCCAGTGGCTTGATCCAATTACCCACCGGTCGGTGCAGTCGCTGTGTGGTGCCATTGACCCAGCGGGTGTCCAACGACTAGGGGCAATCGATCAACCTATACAGCCCTAAAGCTGAAGCCAGCTACAATGGGGGCACTCTCTGCGAGTCATAGCTATGCCCCTTGGTCAAGAGCCTCCCCAACTGCTCAAGCAGCGCCTGTTTTACGAGGGGCGTAAATTTAACTTCGAGGTCAATCGATTGCGCTTACCTAACCAAGCCGAGGGCGATTGGGAGTGCATTCGCCATCCGGGTGGGGCCCTAGCGGTGCCGGTCACCAACGAGGGGCAGTTGGTTATGGTGCGTCAGTATCGCTTTGCGGTGATAGGGCGACTGCTAGAATTTCCGGCGGGCACCGTAGAGCCAGGGGAGACCCCCGCTGAGACGATTCGGCGAGAAATCCAAGAAGAAATTGGCTATAGTGCCCAAACCTGGCTGCCCATCGGCAATTTCCCCTTAGCCCCGGGCTACTCTGATGAAATTATTCATACCTTTCTAGCCACCGATCTAGAGATCATTGAGTCGCCCCCCGATGCCGATGCCGATGAAGATTTAGAGGTCGTGCTCCTCACCCCGGCCGAACTAGAAAAGTCAATTGCGGCTGGAGAAGCCGTGGATGCCAAGACGATTGCCAGCTTCTACCTGGCTAAGCCTTACCTAGAGAAGCTAGCGGCACTTTAGGGTTTTGGGGTAACTCCCCATGCAGCGGCTGTGCAGATAGAGCACTTTCTCACAACTGATGAGGCTGACTGCCTGACCGGGTCATTGGCGGCCTCAGGGGAATGCCTGTTTCAAACATCCCCTTAGGGTTACTCCTCCTCGGTCACGGCCTCAGCGGATACTTCGATCGCGTCTTCAGCCGCCGCTTCGGGCGTTTCTTCGGGCGTTCCGGCCGCATCCTCTAGGGGTTCTTCTTGCAGGGCGGGGGGGACAACGGCCACTGCTGCGATCGCATCTTCCCCATCCAGACGCTGCAGCCGTACCCCGGTGGCGGGCCGCGACTGAATCGAGATATCGTTCACCCGCTGGCGAATGATAATGCCCCGGTTCGTCACCAGCATCAGCTCATCGCCTTCGCCCACCACCAGCAGGGCGGCCAGGGTATCGTCGCCCTTGCGAAACTTGATCGCCATCAGGCCCATGCCAGCTCGGTTTTGCAGGCGGAACTTAGCCACCGGCACCCGCTTGCCCAGCCCCGAGGCGGTGATCACCAGCACCCAGGGGCCACCCTCGGTGCCGGTGGTCAGGGTATCCTCCTCCTCATCGCTGTTGCTGCCCGACTCAGTGGCTTGCACCACCGCCTCCACGACCTGGCTGGGCAGAATGTCCATGCTGATCAGCTCGTCGCCGTCGCGCAGGGCCATGGCCCGTACCCCACGGGTGGGGCGACCCAGGGGCCGCAGCTGGTCATCGGTCGCCTTAAAGTGAATGGTCATGCCCCGGCGCGAGCCGATCAGAATGCTGTCGGTATTGCGGGCCAGGCGCACCCACTTGAGCTGGTCGCCCTCTTCGAGGGAAATGGCAATGAGACCGTTGGTGCGAATGTTGCTAAAGGCGGACAGGGCGGTTTTTTTAACAAAGCCGCCCTGGGTCAGCATGACCAGGTAGTCTTCGTCGGTAAACTCCCGCACCGCCAGCACCGAAGTAATGGCCTCTTCCTTTGGAATGGGCAGCATTTGCACAATGGGTGTCCCCCTAGCCGCCCGAGAGCCCTCGGCCACTTGGTAGGCCCGCAGCGCATAGGTCACGCCGCGATCGCTAAAGAACAGCAGGTAGTCATGGGTGTAGCAGGTAATAAAGTGCTGCACACCGTCGTCTTCCTTCATCTTGGCCCCGGCCTTGCCCCGGGTGGCGCGGCTTTGGGCCTCAAAGGTGGCCACGGGCATACGCTTGATGTAGCCCTGGTCGGTGACCAAAATCACCACCTGCTCGTTGGCAATCAGGGAGATATCGGTGAGCTCACCGTCATCCATTTCGATCACGGTGCGGCGGGGGTCGTCGTGCTTGGCCTTGAGTTCCCCCAGCTCGGTAATGATGATTTCGAGCACCCGTTCGCGGCGGGCCAAAATGTCTTCCAGATCGGTAATTTTGGCAACCAGCTCTTCGTGCTCGCTCTGAATTTTGTCGGCCTCCAGGGCGGTGAGGCGGCGCAGCTGCATTTGCAGAATGGCGTCGGCCTGCACCTCAGAGAAGCTGTAGGTATCCATCAGCTCTTGCTTAGCGGCGGGGGTGTCGGCGGCCCTGCGAATGAGGGCAATCACCGCATCCAAATTCACCAGAGCAATCAGGTAGCCCTGGAGAACGTGATCGCGCTCCTGGGCCTTGCGCAGCTCGTACTGGGTGCGCCGAACAATGGTTTCAATGCGAAAGTCGAGGAACACCTCCAACATGCGCTTGATGCCCAGCAGCTGGGGTTCCCCATTGACCAGGGCCAGCATGTTGACGCCGAAGTTGTTTTGCAGCGGCGTCTGCTTGTAGAGATTGTTGAGCACTACGCGGGGATAGGCATCACGCTTGAGCTCAATCACAATGCGCATGCCGTCGCGATCGCTTTCGTCGCGAATGTCAGAGATGCCCTCCAGCCGTCTCTCGTTCACCATTTCGGCGATGCGCTCGATCATCCCGGCCTTGTTGGTCTGGTAGGGAAGCTCGGTGATGATGATGGCTTCGCGATCGGGTCGGCCCCGGTGCTCAATGGTTTCCATGGCGGCGACCCCGCGCATGGTGACCGAGCCGCGCCCGGTCATGTAGGCATCGCGAATGCCGCTCCGGCCCAGGATCTGCCCACCCGTGGGGAAGTCGGGGCCGGGGATGATCTCCATCAGCTCAGCGGTGGAAATTTCGGGGTTGTGGATCAGGGCAATGACGCCGTCGATCAGCTCGCCCGGATTGTGGGGGGGAATGTTGGTGGCCATGCCCACGGCAATGCCCGAGGAGCCGTTGAGCAGCAGTTGGGGCAGCCGAGACGGCATGACCACGGGCTCTTGCTGAGAGCCGTCGAAATTATCGGCAAAGTCGACGGTATCCGACTCAATGTCTTGGAGCAGCGAGTCGCTGGTGAGCGACTGCAGGCGACACTCGGTGTATCGCATGGCCGCCGGGGGGTCGTTGTCGATGGAGCCAAAGTTGCCGTGACCGTTGATCAGCGGCACGCGCATGGAAAAGTCTTGGGCCATGCGCACCAGGGCGTCGTACACGGCGGTGTCGCCGTGGGGGTGGTACTTACCCAGCACTTCCCCGACCACGCGGGCGCACTTCCGGAAGGGGCGATCGGCGGCTAACCCCAACTCGTGCATGGCGTACAAAATACGGCGGTGCACAGGCTTGAGCCCGTCCCTGGCGTCTGGCAGCGCTCGACCCACAATGACGCTCATGGCGTATTCGAGGTAAGAGCGTGACATTTCGATGCGCAGATCCGTAGGGACGATACGCTCTTCTGGGGTTGCCATGGGCGGAAGAACTCCGAATTTGCGAACAACAAAGCGCTAGCCAGACCCTCGCACAGAGCGATGTTGAATAGCGCCTAATTAGCCTGTTTTTGACTAGCTCATGCGTATTATATTTTAGCATGTTTTCCCAGGTTCCAAGCAGATGGCGCTATGGTAAGTCTAGGGGGCAAGCCCTTGATTCACCGTAGATTCACACCTGCTTGGCCGCTTTGGTTGAGCCTCCACTGCTGATCGTTCATCGACCCTGAGTTTGCCGTGCACCACGCCTTCACCCTGGCCGATTTTGCGGTCATTTATTCGCCAGACTTTTTAACCCACGATACCGGTAGTTTTCATCCCGAAAATGCGGGGCGGCTGACGGCAGTGGTAGCGGCCCTCGAGCAGGCCCCCTGGGCCGATCATCTCGACTGGCGCGAACCTACCCCCCTGGATCGGCGGGATGTGGATACGCCCATCGCCCAGCTCCACAACCCTCGCTACATCAGGGCTCTGGAGCAGCTGGCCGCCGCTGGCGGGGGGCAAATCGATGGCGATACGGTGGTTTCGGGCCCCAGCTATGGGGTGGCGCGCCTGGCGGTCAGCGCCTGGCTGGATGGCGTTGATTATGTCTTAGAAACCGGTCACTCGGCCTTTGTACTGGCCCGCCCGCCGGGGCACCATGCGGTGCGCGATCGCGGCATGGGGTTTTGTCTGTTTGCCAATGCGGCGATCGCCGCCCACTATGCCCTCACCCAGCCCGGCATCGCCCGCGTCGCCATCCTCGACTGGGATGTGCACCATGGCAACGGTACCCAGGCCCTGGTGGAGGACAATGCGGCGATCGCCTACTGCTCCCTCCACCAACTGCCCGGCTATCCCGGCACCGGCCATGGAACCGAGACCGGCCTGCACGGCAATGTCCTCAATCTCCCCATGGCCCCCGGCAG
>JAIXUR010000173.1 GCA_027483425.1 Cyanobacteriota bacterium
CCCACCCCGACCCACGGCCCATCGCCATGGGATAATCCCCCATTACCCGTAGCGTGGGTCACCGCCACCTTCCCCAGCCCTACTCCGTAGCCACCACCCCCGACCCACGGCCCCCGATAATGAGAAACCCAATTACCAACCCGCCCTACCGCCGAAACACAAATAAATTGCCCGTGGCCCCGCGCCCAAACCGCAGATCCTCGTCCAGGTACGACGTAATCCACAGCGCTTCCTGCCGCAGAAACTCCAGCACCGGCACCGTAATTTGAGGCAGATGCAGTCCGGCAATGCCCAGCAGGCGGGTAGCCTGCACGCTAAAGGCCCCAAAACTAACCCTGGCACTCTCCCCTTCGTCGTAGGGTTGCCAGATGCCCTGGGCAGTAGCCGTGAGTTCACCAAAGAACGGTAGAGACAGCACCGCACCGTTTTCAGTGGCGATCGCCCCGGTAGCCCCCTGCTCCTCAATCCCCGTGAGCCGTTGCCACACCCGCTGAATGCTGACCGGCAGCGGCAACTGCCGACTCCGGCGCGTCACCACCGTGCCCCGCGAGGCATACACCAAGGCCCAGGAGCCCAGCAGCAGCGGCCAATGCTCTTCCCGCAGCGGTTGGTCAATCGGCGTCAGCGTCTCAAGCTCACAGATAATTTGATCAATGACAGGGTGCTCACTGGGAAGAATGGCATCCCCTGGCTCCAGGGCATTAATCTGCTGGAGCAGTTGAGTCTTGAGCTGGGTGCGACGGTGATACGTGGGGGTCATTGCAGCGAAAAACTGAGATCAGGTGACTTGAGGCCAAAGTTCTAGCATACCCACAGAGCACGATTCCATCACCGCTGGGCACCGCCGGGGGCGATTGCCATTCCGTTAGTGCCGATCCATGGATACGAACGCCCACCTTAGGACAATTCTGGCCACAAAAATACCGCAGAATTTTGATTCCTGGCCAGGGCGCAGGGCTCTGCGCCCCTACCGGGGGTATCTTCCTTCCCACAAATTTCCTTAACCGGGGTACTCCTGGCTCCTGCCTTCTGACTCCTCCCCACGGCACAACAGCATTAACTTTTGTAAGATCACCCCAGCACCCTTTGCACAGCTGGAGATTTTGCCACGGCATGGAACGATTTAACCTCACGGGGTTCAGGCGGTTTTGGGCGATCGCAAAGGCCTACTGGTTTGGCGACGAAAAGTGGAAAGCGAGCGGCTTGCTGCTGTTAATTGCGGTGTTTCTGCTCGGCTACACCGGCCTCAGCGTGGTGCTCAACAACAAGCGCGGGGTGCTGATTTCAGCCCTGTCGGCCAAGGACGAAGCTCGCTTTTGGGAAACGGTGCTGGTGTTTATTGGGGTGCTGGTGGCCTACGCGCCGCTCATGGCCGGGTACGACTACCTGCAAAAGCGCCTGGGGCTGGAGTGGCGGCGCTGGCTGACCGGGCGGTTTGTGAGCGATTATTTTAGCGATCGCGCCTTCTACGATATCCAGCAGTTCCACCCTGATATCGACAACCCCGACCAGCGTATCGCTGAAGATGTGAAAAACTTTACCCAGCAGTCCCTGGCCCTGCTGCTGGTCGGGGTCAGCTCAGTACTCCAGGTGATTGCCTTCAGCGGCGTGCTGTGGGGCATTTCCAAATCCCTGGTGGGGTTTCTGGTGCTCTACGCCCTGGTGGGCACCCTGGTCACGGTGCTTGTTTTTGGCCAGCCCCTGGTGCGGCTCAACTTTGAGCAGCTCAAGTACGAGGCCAACTTTCGCTTTAGCCTGGTGCGCATTCGCGAAAATGCCGAGGCGATCGCCTTCTACCGGGGCGAAGCCCAGGAAGCCAGCCAGGTCAACAACCGGTTTATGGCCGCCTTCCAAAACTTCAAACGGTTGATCCTGTGGGAGCTCAACCTCAACGTCCTCACCAACGCCTACGAATTCATTCCCTTCGTGCTGCCAGCGATCGTGGTGGCCCCCGCCGTCTTCGCGGGCGATCTGGAAGTGGGCAAAGTCTCCGAGGCCCAGGGGGCCTTCATGCGGGTGTTCTTTTCCCTCAACGTGGTAGTGGCCCGCTTCTCAGAGCTCACCTCCTTTGGGGCCGGCATCGACCGTCTCTACAGTTTTGCCGATGCCCTCAATGCTGAAGCCCTCAACGCCGAAGCCCTCAAGCCTAAATCCTTGACTCCTGTAGAGGGCGAAGCGGTGGAGTCCGCCCAGCCCAGGGTGGCCCAGCCCACCATTGCCATCGCCGCCGCCAGCTCCCTTGCCTTGACCCATTTCACCCTGCAAACCCCCAACTACCAGCGCACCCTGGTAAAAGATCTGTCCATCCAGGTCCCCGACCACAGCGGGCTCCTGATTGTGGGGCCCAGCGGCTGCGGCAAAAGCTCACTATTACGGGCGATCGCCGGCCTGTGGCAGTCCGGTAGCGGCACCATCCACCGCCCTCCCCTCGACCAGATTTTGTTCTTACCCCAGAAGCCCTACATGATTCTCGGCACCCTGCGAGATCAGCTCACCTACCCCAACACCGGCCAAACCATTGACGACGCAGGCCTCAAAGACCTGTTGGAGAAAGTCAACTTAGCGGACCTAGACCAGCGCTTCGGCGGCTTTGACGCCGTAGAAGCCTGGGGCGACGTGCTTTCCCTCGGCGAGCAACAGCGGCTCACCTTTGCCCGCATTCTGCTCAATCAGCCCGACTTCGCCATTCTCGACGAAGCGACCAGCGCCCTAGATTTGGCCAACGAAGCCAGGCTCTACGACCACCTACGCCACACCGGCACCACCTTTATCAGCGTGGGTCACCGTGAATCTCTCCACGAGTACCACCAAAACACCCTAAAACTGGGCGAAGACCACACCTGGGCCCTGAGCATTCCAGGGGTCGCCCCAGCCGATTCCTAGGGTTGGATGACATTAGCGCGGCCATCACCACCCTTTAGTGGTGATGGCTACCGATCGGCCTGGCATTCGTGCCTAACCTGAGCGAAGCGCGGAGCTGGCCTTGGCTTCACGTTAGAACGCACAAGTTTTCAAGTTTTCACAATCTACAGGATCCTTTGCCAGCCTGCCTCTGTGGAGATTGAGCCACGAGTCAGTACCCGATCGAGACCAAACAACGAGCACATTTAGGCCGAGGTAGCTATGATGGACAGATTGCATACCGATAAAACAAACGCTTACGGCAAATCTTAAGAATTAATTAATTTTTGGGCTACAATCTCTATGGGTCACTGAGGAGAATCGTTATGTTTGTCAGACTAGCCGAACAGCACCGTCAATTTGTTAGAGATCTCGTCATGAATCTCCAAGCGCTGGCCACAGTGCTTGAGGGTATGGGCTATCTGGCATCCTGCTACACCTGCGGTGGGCAGATGAACAGTGCATCCTTTATGGTCAGCCTGGGGGATGGTCACCTGATTCGCTTTTTGGTGTCCGACTACGGCATCACCTGGACTGAAATGCGCGACGATCGCGAACTGATGAAGCTCGAAGGGGCCGAGGCCATCCAGCAGCTTCAGGAATTGGCCAACCTAGTTAAGTTTCGCGTTCAGCCCGCAGGGTCTAAGCAAGCGACTGCCGCCAAGATCTAGCGCTTTGCTGTTCTGGCATTTTGAAGATCCGCAGGTCAACTCAGCAGCCTAGATCAACCCTGCAACCCCCTTGGAGAATCTCGATCACACCGCCTCTTGCTATCGGTGTGGTTGTTCCCTAGGAGATCTCTGGGGGAGAAGAGGCCCCACGTAGGAGCGCAGGGGCCTGCGCCCTAGACATGCACCACCGTGCGCGTCAGCCCCGCTAGTCCAAAGGCATTGTGCACGGCTCGCAGAGCCGTAATGCCCTCATCCTCAGCTACCACACAGCTAATCTTGATCTCTGAGGTGGCAATCATTTTCAAGTTAATGCCCTGCTCAGAGAGGGCTTTAAACATGCGTGCCGCCACGCCGGGGGCATCGATCATGCCCGTGCCCACCACGCTGACCTTGGCGATCGCATCATCCACAGCCACATCCCCCAGGTTCAGTTCAGCCGCAGCCGCCTCCACTACGGCCTTGGCCGTCGGGGCATCGGCCTGGGCCACGGTAAACGCAATATCTCGGGTGGCCTGCCCCCGCACCAGCCGACAGCGCTGGGACTGAATAATCATATCCACACTGACCCCATGGGTCGCCAACAGCTGGAAGATTCTGGCCGCCATGCCGGGGCGATCGGGTACGTGGCGAATGGCGATCTGAGCCTGCTGAGTATCCAACGCGGCCCCTCGCACCACCGGAGCGGCGGCATTGGCACCGGTATGACCTTGGGGCCGAGGGGAAGAGGTGACCTCAAAGGCATCGCAGAGCACCCTAATAGCGCGATCGCAGTCATCCACATCAATGGTGCAGCTCACCTTCACCTCCGACGTCGAGATCAGCTGAATATTGATGCCCGCCGCCGCCAGCGACGAAAACATCTTGGCCGCCACCCCTGGACGGCCAATCATGCCCGCCCCAGCAATGCTAATTTTCGCCATCCGCTGATCCACCATGACCTCCGCCTGGGTGGTGTCAGCCAGATTGTTGCGCAGGGCGGGGGCAATGGCCGCCGCCACCGCCTCGGCCCGAGTCAGGTTGGCCTTCACCAGGGTAAAGGCAATGTCGTTGGTGTTGCCCTCATGAATCGATTGGATGATCAAATCCACATTTAGGGCCTGGGTGGCCAGTTCGCCAAACAGGCGCGCTGCAATCCCAGGGCGATCGGGAATCCGCAGCAGGGCCACCTTAGCCTGGTCAGTGTCAAACTCCACCGCATCCACCGGCTGAGCCAGTTCTAACCCCTCCAGGGGTCGCGGCTGGGGTCGCGGCGAGATCACTCGGGTGCCCGGCTGATCGGTCCAGCTGGAGCGCACCACCAGGGTAACGCCATAGTTACGGGCAATTTCCACGGCCCGGGGATGCAGCACCTTGGCCCCCAGGCTAGCCAACTCCAGCATCTCGTCACTGGTAATTTCGTCCATGAGCTGGGCTTCGGGCACCAGGCGCGGGTCGGTGGTGAGAATGCCGGGCACATCGGTATAGATCTCACAGGTCTCAGCCTGGAGCGCGGCGGCCAGGGCCACCGCCGAGGTGTCAGAGCCGCCCCGCCCGAGGGTGGTGATCTCCAGATCAGAGGTCTCGCTAATGCCCTGGAACCCCGCCACCACAATCACCTTACCCTCCTTGAGGTGGCGCTGGAGGCGTTCGGTTTTAATTTCTAGAATGCGGGCCCGGGTGTGCTCCGCCTCGGTGACAATGCCCACCTGGGCACCGGTCAGCGAAATGGCCTCTTGCCCCAGGGCTTGCAGGGCCATGGTCAGCAGGGCAATGGACACCTGTTCGCCGGTAGACAGCAGCATGTCCATTTCGCGGCGGCTAGGCTGATCGGTAATGTCGGCCGCAAGCTTGACCAGACCGTCGGTGGTTTTGCCCATGGCCGATACCACCACGACCACCGAGTGCCCAATCGCTACCGTAGCTTGAACCCGCTGGGCCACCGCTTGAATGCGCTCCACGGTGCCAACGGAGCTGCCCCCATATTTCTGTACGATCAGCGCCATACTGTTGCTGCTTGCCTCCCTGCAACCGCCCGCCCGCTCTTCTCACCCCGTAGCCAGAGAAAAGCTCTCAGAATTTTAGCCCCCGCACCGCTGCCCCAGACCATTAATCAGTCCATTAAAAAGAGGTGCGAACCATGATAAAAATCCAGGTCTCTGATTTTATCAGCCCTAGCTCCCGATTCATCACCCCATCTAGTCAATTTATTGCAATTTATTTCAGCCTGGGTGGGTTGACAGGGATATAGCGCAGCACACAGTATTGAGTAGCCTTTTGCTTTATAACAAAAAGTAACAACTTGCCGTCCTGGTATTGAAATGCAGACTGTCCCACGGCCCGTAGACCCAGATCCCCTCGATGCAAGCATGGCTCAAGGCACGGCCTCTGAAGCGCCATCTCCGGCCCTTGAGGTGCCGCCAGGTACACCCG